>JANOGO010000410.1:0-8297 GCA_031406045.1 Pseudomonadota bacterium | reverse complement strand
GTTGGAATGGGTGCCGGTACTGGAAGAATTTTGGGGTGACTTTAATCGGGCGATCGAAGAGAAAAGCAACGTCTCGCGCGCCGAAATCACCCACGAAGCGCTCGACGAAGCCTGCCCGAAATGCGGCAAAGGCTTATCGATTCGCCTCGGCAAGCGTGGACGATTCATCGGCTGCGCTGGGTATCCCGAGTGCGACTACACGCGCAATCTTGATGGCCCCGATGGCGCGCCGGCTCAGACCGGCCCCGTGGAAATCGGCCTCACCGAGGCGGGCATCAAAGTGTTGTTGATGAATGGTCCTTACGGCCCGTACGTGCAACTCGGCGAAGCGACAGAAGAGGGCAAAAAGCCAAAGCGCGCGTCGTTGCCGAAGGGCATGCTCCCGGCGCAAGTCACGATGGAAGTCGCGGATAAATTATTATCTTTGCCGCGCGAACTCGGCATGCATCCCGAATCGGGAAAAAAAATCATCGTCAATAACGGCCGCTTCGGGCCATACATTCAGCACGAAAAAGAATATCGCTCAATCCCGAAAGCCGACGATATTTTCAAGATCAATTTAGCGCGCGCGCTCGAGATCATGGCGCAACCCAAATCCGCCGGACGCGCCGGCGCCACGCCGCTGAAAGTGTTGGGCGAGCACCCGGACGACCAACAAAACGTCAGCGTCTTCTCGGGACAGTACGGGCCGTATGTTAAACACGGCAAGATCAACGCCACGATTCCGTCTGAGCTAACGCCCGATACGATTACGTTAGAGCAGGCGATTAATTTGCTCGAAGCTAAAGCCGCGAAACCCGGTAAGGGTAAACGCGCGAGTAAAGCGCCGGCGAAGAAAACTGCCGCGAAAGTGGTTGCTAAAAAACCGGCGGCGATCAAGCCTGCGGTTAAGAAATCTACAGCCGCGAAGTTGAAGAAGGCGGCTTAGGCTTCGACGCCAATCGGGCTACGATACTATCGGCATCGCCATAACCCGCACCCCGCTTGCCTCCTGGCATGGCATGCTTTAAGAGTCAATAACTACGGGCATCTTCAGCCGCCCTATTTTTGAGCATAAAATCCACTACTGCACCACAAAAGCGCGCCCCATTTTTGTTCCGCGACCCTGACGCTTTGTGGCAAAATGCCGGATTCGATTTTTGAGTGCTGGCACGGTTTCTGCTGCTAGTGGTCGGTTGCGTTAATTTATTGGAAATTTCGGGAGACGATGATGGTTGTTGCTGATGTAATGAAAATGATGAAGGATCACGAAGTAAAGTTCGTGGATTTCCGCTTTACCGACACGCGCGGCAAGGAGCAGCATGTAACTGTTCCGGCGAAAGCGTTTAATAATGAGAAATTCACCGAAGGCCATGCCTTTGACGGTTCGTCGATTGCCGGCTGGAAGGGTATTCAAGCTTCCGACATGTTGCTGATGCCCGATCCCGATACGGCGGTGATGGATCCGTTCCGCGACGAGCCGACCATGAATATCACCTGCGACGTGGTCGAGCCTTCCGACGGCAAAGGTTACGACCGCGATCCGCGTTCGATCGCGAAGCGCGCCGAGGCCTATTTGAAATCCTCCGGCATCGGCGACACCGCTTATTTCGGCCCGGAACCTGAATTTTTCGTCTTTGATTCAGTGACTTGGAATATCGACATGTCCGGTTGCTTCGTTAAGATCAATTCCGAAGAAGCGCCTTGGTCTAGCGGACGAGATCTAGATGGCGGCAATATGGGCCATCGCCCGCCGGTTAAGGGCGGCTATTTTCCCGTGCCGCCGGTCGATTCGCTACAGGACATCCGCTCGGCGATGTGCATCGCGCTGGAGCAAATGGGGGTGGAAGTCGAAGTGCATCACCACGAGGTCGCCGCGCCGGGCCAGTGCGAAATCGGCACCAAATACGAGAAGCTGGTGAAGCGCGCCGACTGGCTGCAAATTATGAAATACGTCATCCACAACGTCGCGCATTCCTACGGCCATACCGCGACGTTTATGCCCAAACCCGTCGTCGGCGACAACGGCTCCGGCATGCACGTGCATCAATCGATTTGGAAAGAAGGTAACAACCTGTTCGCGGGCAACGGCTATGCCGGTCTGTCGGAAACGGCGTTGTACTACATCGGCGGCATTATCAAGCACACCAAGGCGCTCAACGCGATCACCAATCCGGGCACGAACTCCTACAAGCGTTTGGTGCCGGGCTTCGAAGCGCCGATTAACTTGGCCTATTCCGCGCGCAACCGTTCCGCGTCGATCCGCATTCCGTTCGTGCAAAGCGCTAAGGCGCGTCGTATCGAAGTGCGTTTCCCAGATCCGACCGCCAATCCTTACCTGGCGTTCTCGGCGATGATGATGGCGGGCATGGACGGCATTCAAAACAAAATCCATCCCGGCGACCCGATCGATAAAAACCTTTACGACTTGCCGCCGGAAGAAGCGAAAAAAGTGCCGAACGTGTGTTCGTCGCTCGACATGGCGCTGGAGCATTTGGACAAAGACCGCGAGTTCCTTACCCGCGGCGGTGTGTTCTCTAACGACATGCTTGATGCCTACATCGATCTGAAGATGGAAGAAGTCACGCGCTTCCGTATGACGACGCATCCGGTAGAGTTTGATATGTATTACTCGTTATAATCGCACCCGCAAGCGATTGCGTTATACTAAGGCAAGCTCTCGGGCTTGCCTTTTTTATTTGTAAAATAATATGAATTGACATAGACTTAGCGGGTATTCTTTGAGATAAACCTGATGAATCGTGTCCTACCCTTCGCTGTCGTGTTGCTGCTTGCCGGTTCCCTGCGGGCGGAAACCATTTATCGTTATCTCGATGATGGCGGTGGCGTAACTTATACCAACATTCCCGCGCAATTGCCGAGGAAGGGCGTTGAGAAAATCAATGTCATGATTCCGCCCGCGCCGTTGCCGGGTACGCCAGGCGAAATAAAGCTTCCCGGCGCGCCCGTCGTGAAAGTAAAACCAACTGCGCCGATCAATTTCCCCAAGGTCGACAGCCAAACTCAAAAAAAGCGCGATCAGTCGCGCAAGCAAATTTTGGACGACGAATTGACATCCGAAGAGCAATCCCTGGCCATGGCGCGCAAAGCGCTCACCGAGGGCGAATCGGTGAAACTCAGCGCGACCGACAAAAATCACCAGAAATACGTCGAGCGCTTACAAGGGCTGAAAGAAACCGTTTCGCTGCACGAAAAAAACGTCGACGCACTGAAAAAAGAAATTGGTGGGATGAAATAGTTAGATCGCCGACTTTCTACGCTATTTTCCACATCCGCCCTTACCCAAGCGTCTCCCCGGACTAAATGCGAATTTCCTCCCCTTCAAGGGGAGGACTAAGGTGGGGATGGGTTTGTTCGGCTGCAACTAAAACCCATCCCCATCCCGACCTTCCCCTTGAAGGGGAAGGGGGTTTGCGCTCACTTTCTAATCTGGCTCGCTTATTGCTGGGTAGAATAGCATTTGGATGACATTCATTTTTCAGCATTGATGGTGACCAGTAACTTTGGCGGGCTTGAGTTTTTATCGAGCGCCGTGATCTTGCTTGATCGCGATCTGTCGATTCTTTATCTGAATCCAACGGCGGAGCAATTGTTCGAAGTCTCGCGCAATCACGTGCTGCATTTGCCGATCGAGCAAGCGTTATTCGGCGCGCACGCACTGGCCGTCACGGCGCGCCACGCGCTGGACGTTCAAACCGGATTTTTGGAGCACGAAGTGCATATCGGCGGCGGACATCATCCACATTTGCAGTTAAGCTGCACCATTACGCCGGTAGAGCTGGAAAACGCAGCCTTGCTACTGGAATTTCGACCGCTCAGCCAAACGCTGAAAATCGCCCGCGAAGAGCGCGTTATTCACGATCAACAATTGAATCGCCAACTGATTCGCAATCTCGCGCACGAAATTCGCAACCCGCTTGGTGGCATCAAGGGCGCGGCGCAGTTGTTGGAGCGCGAACTCGATCGCAAGGAGTTGCACGAGTACACGCAAGTGATTGTGAAGGAAAGCGATCGGTTACAAGCACTGATGGATCGCCTGGTTGCGCCGCCACGGCCGTTCGTACCCTGCCCGGTGAATATTCACGAGGTGCTGGAACGCGCGCGCAGCTTAATTCTTGCGGAATTTCCCGACGGCATTCGCGTCGAGCGCGATTACGATTTAAGCCTGCCGGAACTCACCGGGGATCGCGAACAATTGATTCAATCGGTGCTCAATGTCGTGCGCAACGCCGCCCAGGCGCTGGACGGAAACGGGCTGATCCAATTGCGCTCGCGAATCGCGCGGCAAGTCACCATCGCAAAGCGGCGCTTTCGTTTGGCGCTGCATATCGAAATCATCGACAACGGCCCCGGTATTTCTGCGGAATTGAACGATCGCGTTTTCTTTCCGTTGGTATCCGGTCGCGAAGGCGGCACCGGCCTAGGCTTGATGCTCGCACAGCAGTTCGTGCACCAACATCGCGGCATGATCGAGTTTGAAAGCGAGCCCGGTCAAACCCGCTTTAGCTTGTTGTTACCCCTCATCAGCAGTCAATATTTAACTCGAGAGCAACGAAGCCCATGAAACCCGTTTGGATTATTGACGACGATCGTTCTATTCGTTGGGTTTTTGAAAAAGCCCTGACGCGCGAAGGCATTGCCTTCAAATCATTTTCCACCACCAACGATGCGCTTGCGGCGCTGGATCGGGATCCGCCGCAAGTGGTGGTCAGCGACATTCGCATGCCGGGCGGTTCCGGCTTGGATTTGTTGAAAAAACTAAAGGCGCGCTTCGAGGATTTGCCGGTGATCATCATGACCGCCTATTCCGATCTCGATAGCGCGGTCGCGGCGTTTCAGGGCGGCGCCTACGAGTATTTACCGAAGCCGTTCGACGTCGACAACGCGATCGATCTGATACGCCGCGCGCTGGATGAAAGCATGCGCGGCGATACGGAAATCGAAGCCATCGCCGGTGTGCCGGAAATTTTAGGCCGTGCACCGGCGATGCAAGAAGTGTTTCGCGCCATCGGCCGCTTATCGCAATCGCAAACCACGGTGCTGATCACCGGCGAATCCGGCACCGGCAAAGAATTAGTGGCGCGCGCATTGCATCGCCACAGCCTGCGCGCCAACAAAGCATTCATTGCGATTAATACTGCAGCGATTCCGAAGGAATTATTGGAGTCCGAATTATTCGGCCACGAACGCGGCGCCTTCACCGGCGCGCAAACCATGCGCCGCGGCCGCTTCGAGCAGGCCGAGGGCGGCACGCTGTTCCTCGATGAAATCGGCGACATGCCATCCGATTTGCAGACGCGCTTGTTGCGCGTGCTGGCCGACGGACAGTTTTATCGCGTCGGCGGCCATCAACCGATGACGGCGAATGTGCGCGTCATCGCCGCGACCCATCAGGACATGGAGCAGCGCGTCAAACAAGGCTTGTTCCGCGAAGATCTTTATCACCGGCTCAACGTCATTCGCCTGCGCCTGCCGTCGCTGCGCGAGCGGCGCGAAGATATCGCATTACTGATTAAACATTTTTTGCAGACCAGCGCACGCGAACTCAACGTCGAACCGAAACGCTTAACCGATGATGCGGTAAAATTTCTATCCGCACTAGATTTTCCCGGCAACGTGCGCCAGTTGGAAAACATCGCGCACTGGCTCACCGTTATGGCACCGGGCCAAAGCGTCGACATCAACGACCTGCCGCCGGAAGTGCGTGAAACCAAAGCCGCACTCGGCATCGGAGATTGGCGCGAATTGCTCGAACGCGAAGTCGGGTATCAACTGGCGCTCGGCAAACACGGCATCATCGACGACTTGATTCGCGATTTCGAACGTGTGCTGATCACGCGCGCATTGCAACACACCGGCGGACGTCGCATCGAAGCGGCGACCCTGCTCGGCTGGGGACGCAACACGTTGACGCGAAAAATTCAAGAACTCAAGTTGGACGAAGGCGTTTCTGTGTCGACGGAGTCATCGGAAATTCAATAGTTTCCGCGCGTTTCTGCCCTACAATACTCAAATATGCGATCCAAAAACCCTGCTTTTCCAACCGAGCTTGACTACAACGCTCGGCAACGCCTGGCCTTGCAATGGGCGCAAACCGGTCGTGTGCTTGCGGACGCAAAGCGACGTGCGCTTGCGAACTATTCGCCGCAGGAACAGCGCGATGCCGTTTGGGATATGTCTGAACTCGGGGGATTGTTGCCACCCGATAAAGACCGCGAAAAGTGGTCCGGCCTGATCGAAATGCAGCGCCGGTTTGCCAAATTGCGACGCCGTGGCAACGACTAATCGACTGCTCGATGCCGCGCAGGAAATACAAGATTTCTGCACGCGCTTGCGCTGGCCGTTCTGCTTCATCGGCGGAATCGCGGTGTTGCATTGGGGCGAGCCACGTCTGACGCGAGACGCAGATATTTCGATCTTTACCGGTATTGGCGATGAAGCGAACTATGTTGATGCATTGCTGCATAACTTTGCTTCACGGCTGGAAGACTCCCGGGTGTTTGCGTTACAAAATCGAATCTTGCTATTGCGCGCCACTAACGGCATACCGCTTGATGTTTCACTCGGCGCGTTGCCGTTCGAGGAGCGCGCTGTGCTGGATGCTGCTCTGGAAGAAGTTGTGGACGGCGTATCGCTGCGGCTTTGCTCGGCAAGCGCCCTGATTGTCTATAAAGTTTTCGCCGGACGCCCACAGGATTGGTTAGACGTCGAAGGCGTCATCGCAAAATCTCGGGTCCATATCGATTGGAAATGGGTGCGGCACGAACTCGCCGAGCTGCTTGAATTTAAAGGTGAGGTAAATTCGCTTCAACGTCTGGAACAACTGATTTCCTCGGCATAGCGGGCGAAGCCGTCAGGTACGCCGAGCCCGCCCCGACAAATTCAAATAGTAATGCTCTAAGAGCCTGACGGATACTGGCTCGCAGGCCATGCATGGCTGCGAGACAAGCAGGATAAGGCACGTGGCGCGCTGCCTATAAGAATTTTACAAATGAGCAATGTGCTTCTTTGCTATTTATTTCCCCGAAATTTACACTTCTTCGCCATAGCCAATGAACCCAGCCGGGCCAGACGCGGATTCTGTTGCAATTGGCCAACCACTTCGCCGATGCTGGTCTGGGTAGCACCCATCACCGCCTGCCGCTTGGGCTGCAGCGCCGCAGCCTGACTCTCCCCCAACGCCATAGTTTCAGTGGCGTGCGCATGGGTCACTACATTGAGTGCCTGGCCGGGAATCACGCCACCTGAGGCTATTTCCGTCGTTCGATCGGCGACAAATGCGGCGGTTTTTTCTACTTGCTGGCGTGTGGCAACCACCTTGCCCGCCGCCATTTGTTTGGCGTATTCTTCCTGATATTCTGCGGACGTTTTTGATCCGGCCGCAATACTTTGCTTCGACACGCTCACGTTCTGAAACGTGGCCATTTCCGCGCCAATCTGCGCGCAGCTCATGGCACTATCTCCAGGCAAGACGGTGCTGGTATCAGCTATTGCCGCCTCGCCGCTTTTTGCCAAGCCCATCATCGACTTGCACTGCTCAACGGTCATGGGTGGGTTAGGGATGGTGGCTAACTGATTGCAGTCCATAGCCGGCGTCGCCGCATCGACTACCGCTACCCGCATTAGAGCGACCATTGAAACAACAAAACCAAACGAGATTCGCACGCGTTTCTCCTCGCAGCAAGTTATAGGGGCCATATTTCTGGCAGGCTAGGCAAAGTGATTAGACCGCTTCGCCCCGACGATTCATCGTGGAACCCGGCAGGTCGTTTCCGCGGATTCCATTTCATTCTATTTAGGATACGCTTTCTACTCAGTTTGCTAGTGGTATTTGATCCAAACTAATTTCGTACGACACAAGATTGGGCACGGTATTCACACTGCGGATGCTGAGTCCGTCGGCTGAGGTCACACCGACATAATCCGTCAACCAGAACACTGTACTAATTGGATTGACGGTCGTCACATCGACGTTGCTGTCATTGCAGTTGTCGGTTGTCGTGATCGTGACGACACTGGCGCCGCTGCCTGCGAACCGTAACTCGGCGGGAAAGATCCGCAAGCCGGCGGCCGTGCCGACCGGAACCAAGGGCTCATAAGGCGCGACGGGAAGCGCGCCGCTGCCAGTCGCTATGCTCCGGCAAGGTGGGTTGCGGCCGATGGAATCGAACCGCATGTCGTACGTGAACGTGCCGTTGCGTAACTTGAATATCTGTTCGCCCGGTTGCGCATCTGCGGTAGCGGCCTGGTCGAAGTCAAAGGTTACGTCGGCGGTGGTAGTGATCGTAGTGTTCCCC
>JANOGO010000386.1:0-15149 GCA_031406045.1 Pseudomonadota bacterium | reverse complement strand
TCCAACTGAGCTACGGGCGCATTGAAACGTAAAAATCTCTTCTTGGCGGAGAGAGAGGGATTCGAACCCTCGATACACTTTTTGAGCGTATGCTCCCTTAGCAGGGGAGTGCCTTCGACCACTCGGCCATCTCTCCGAAATCCAAGGCCGCAAGGATAACCCTTTTAGCCCAGACGATCAAACCTAAGCCGCGTTGGGTTGATCCAATTCGAATGCTTTGTGCAGCACGCGCACGGCTAATTCCAAATACTTTTCGTCAATCACAACGGAAATTTTGATTTCGCTGGTAGAAATCATTTGCAGGTTGATGCCCTCCTCCGCGAGCGCGCGGAACATTTGGCTCGCCAGTCCGGAATGGGAACGCATGCCGATGCCGACTACCGAGACTTTTGCGATTTTGTTGTCGCCGATGACGTCTTTGGCATTCAGATGACCTTTCACCTGCTTAACCAAAATGTCCATCGCTTTTTGATAATCGTTACGATGCACGGTGAAAGAAAAATCCGTCGCGCCCTCGATGCTGGCATTTTGGATGATCATGTCGATCTCGATATTCGCATCGCCGATCGGGCCGAGAATTTGGTACGCCACACCGGGGCGATCCGGCACGCCGACTACGGTGATTTTCGCTTCATCGCGATTGAACGCGATACCGGAAATAATCGCTTGTTCCATGTTGTCTTCTTCCTCGAATGTAATCAACGTGCCGGATTTCGCTTCATCCGCGAGCGCCATATTGGGATCGGTCAAGCTCGATAGCACGCGTAGTTTCACTTTGTATTTGCCGGCAAATTCGACCGAGCGAATTTGCAATACTTTCGATCCGAGTGATGCCATCTCGAGCATCTCTTCGAAGGTCACGGTCGAGAGGCGGCGAGCACCCTCGACGATGCGCGGATCGGTGGTGTAAACACCATCGACATCGGTGTAGATCAAGCATTCGTCGGCCTTCAGGGCCGCTGCGAGTGCGACGGCGGAGGTGTCGGAGCCGCCGCGCCCAAGCGTTGTCAAATTGCCATCGCCATCGACGCCTTGAAATCCGGCGACGACAATTACCGTGCCCGCTTGCAAATCGGCGCGCATTTTCGCGTCGTCGATTTCTAGAATTCGCGCCTTGGTGAATGCGCTGTCGGTCAACACCCGCACTTGGCCACCGGTGTAGCTTTTCGCCTGCAGTCCGAGAGATTTCAGCGCCATGGTCAGCAAGCCGATCGTCACTTGCTCGCCGGTTGCCGCGATCACGTCAAGCTCGCGCGGATCGGGATCCGGCTGAATTTGCTTTGCCAAACCAATCAGCCGGTTGGTCTCGCCGCTCATCGCGGACACGACCACGACCATCTGATGACCGGCTTTGTGCCATTTGGCAACCCGGGTCGCAACGTTTTTAATGCGCTCGGGGTTGCCGACGGATGTGCCGCCGTATTTGTGTACGATTAGTGCCATGCGACTTGCGCTACCAGCATGCGGAAAACCAATGATTTTACCGTTTCGTGAAAGGGAACGCTATGTCCGACTCAAAGTCGCATGGAGATAATGATGATGCCGATGATCAGCAAACCCATTCCCGCCGTTTCTTGCGCCGATATTTTTTCTTTAAAAATTTTCCACGAGACAACATAGCCGTACAACACCTCAACCAAGGCCAAGGTGCGTACGTCGGCCGCGTTGTGCATGGCGAATGCGGTAAACCAGCCGAACGACGCCAGCGCCCCGGCACACCCGGCCGTGAGCGAGGTGCGCCACTCGCGCCCAATAATCCTGAATGCCTGCGGTTGGCGCCACGCCAAGTAAGCGCCGATCAACACACTTTGAATTACCTGTGCCCACACCAAGGTATAGGCCCCCGCGAGCCACGGCGAGATCGGTCCGAGCGTCAACGCGCCGCCGCGATAGCCGACGGCGGATAGCGCGAAACCCGTGCCGGACGCCACCCCCATCAACGCCGATGACGACAGCCAACCTTTCACGGAACCCACGGCGCTGGGTTTTATTGACAGCAACAACACCCCAAGAGAGGCGACGATAATGGCCAGTGCCGACGATGCACCGACCTGCTCGCTCAACAGTAACGCGGAGAACATCGCCACTTGCAACACTTCTGTTTTGGAATACGCCACCGCGACGATGAAACTGCGCTGCTGCATGCCGGCCAGCAACAACGCCGTTGCGGCAAGTTGGCCGACGGCACCCAAGGTGGTCCAGGCTATGAATGCGGCATTGGGCTGCGGAAATTTCGCGTCCGAGAGCAGCGCGCAAAGCGCCAGTGCGACGATGGCGAACGGTAATCCGTAAATAAAGCGTACCGACGTTGCGGCCAGCGTGCCGGCGGTTTTAGTCAGATTTTTTTGCGCGGCGTTGCGAACGGTTTGCGCGGCGGCAGCAGCGAAAACAATCGGAATCCACGACCACGACGGATAGCTCAAAACGCTTCCGCGCTTCGCAAAAAACGATCGGTAATACTACGCGCCAATTGTTCGCACGCCGCTCGGCGTCATGATCTGAGCAATCAGGTGCGGCCGTTGATGTTGCTTGACGACAATTCCCGCATCGGTTCCCAGCGCCTGCAGCACTTCATTGACGCGCTGCGCGTCGGGATGAAAACAAGTTAAGCTCACCAAAGTACAACCACGATCCTCTAATCGGCTCGCAGGATGTTGCGGCGACTGCCATTGGATTAAGGTCGGCGCGACGCCGTCGAATGGCATTGTGCCATCGACCGGTATCGTGATTTGCCAATTCAAATCGCCGCGGCTCATCGCTTGAATCTCGCCATGAATCGCGCCACACGCCGCATGGGGGGCATGGATATCGTCACAGCGCGCCACCCAAGTAGTTAACCGCGGGACACTTTGCGCTGTTAATTCATCGAGGCGAAACCAGCGCGGATAATTCGGCTTCGCCATGGCGGGATCGATCGCGATGACTTCAAGATAGAGCGTTTCGCCGAGGCGCAATAGCGCGTTGTGTGTGCCCATGCGCACATGTTCGCCGCCGGGCTGTGGCCATATTGCAAGCGCCTCGTAGAGCATTTTCGTGCCAACAGCCAAGCTGGGCGCGGTGATGACTAGATGGTCGATGGCGCAAGACATGGCATGATTGTCTCACGCCGAAAATCACATCGGAGTAAAATTCCGGGCACTATGATTCAAGTCACTCCCATTTCGGCGTTTCGCGACAATTATATTTGGGCGCTGCACGACGACACGAAAGCAATCGTTATCGATCCAGGCGACGCCGCGCCGGTGTTGGAATTTTTGCGCGAGCGAAAACTTGAACTGATCACGATTCTGATCACTCACCATCACAATGACCATATCGGCGGCAATCGCGAATTGTTAGCCCGCTTTCCCGTGCCGGTTTACGGCCCCGCCGGCGAAGCAATCGATACGCTGACCACGCGCCTGAAAGAAAACGACGTCGTCACGCTGCGCGAATTTAATCTAACGTTTAAAATCCTGGATATTCCCGGCCACACCGCCGGGCACATTGCCTACGTTGGACACGGCATGCTGTTCTGCGGCGATACGCTATTTGCCTGTGGCTGCGGGCGGTTATTCGAGGGCACCGCGGCACAAATGCATACTTCGCTTGGCAAGCTTGCCGCGTTGCCGGGCGAAACCCAAGTCTATTGCGCGCATGAATACACGCTCGCGAATATTGCTTTTGCCCGAGCGGTTGAGCCTGACAATGACGCGCTGCTGCAACGCGAATTCAGCGAACGCGAAAAACGCAGCCGCAACGTGCCGACCGTGCCATCGACCATTGCGTTAGAGCTGGAAACCAACCCATTTATGCGCAGCAATATTCCTGCGGTGGCCTATGCTGCAAATCAACACGCCCAAACCAACCATGTCACATCGGTCGACGTGTTCGCGACAATTCGCGAGTGGAAGAATAGCTGTTAGACCTAAGCCATTCTGCCAAATGGAAATTTTTGCTTGACCGGCTCTGCCGGCTTGTTTACCATTCGTCATAATTTTTTGAGGCTGAAGCCGCACGGAACAATGACCAAGCTCAAGCGCGCATTAGTTTTAGGGTGTCTTTCCAGCATTATCGCCGTACCGGCCTACGCTCAATATCGCCCCATCGGCGCCGGCCAGGGTTCAGCGGAAAATACGCCGGTCGAACAGCAAAACGAATGGCTACCGGAAGTTCAAACGCCGCAGTCTGAAGTCATTGAGCCTGATCCCAACAATATCGTCATCCAGCAGCCGCTGGTAACGCCCGAAACCCCAGAGCCTGCTGCGCAAACTAGCCCGCCCGCCGAGGTCGTTGAAGTTCGCGATTTGTGGGAGCGCATTCGTCAGGGTCTGAAGCTCAAAGAGTTAAATAATCCACGCGTCGCTAGCCATGAAGCGGCGTTTGCTTCGGAGCCGGTGTATCTGGCGCGTATCGTCGATCGTAGCCGCCGCTACCTGCATCACATCGTCGAAGAAGTGGAAAAGCGCGGCATGCCGATGGAGATCGCGCTGTTGCCGATTGTCGAAAGTGCATTCAATCCGAAAGCCTACTCGCGTGCGCGCGCCTCGGGCATTTGGCAATTCATGCCGAGTACCGGAAAAAGCTACGGCTTGCAGCAAAATTGGTGGCACGACGAACGCCGCGATGTGCATGCCGCCACTAACGCTGCGCTCGACTACCTGCAAATGCTGTACCGCCGCTTCAACAATTGGGAACTCGCGCTCGCGTCTTATAATTCCGGTGAAGGACGGGTTGGCCGCGCCATCACCTACAACCGTGTGCGCGGCTTACCGACGGATTTTTCCAGCATCCAGTTGCCGACGGAAACGCGCAACTATGTGCCTAAGCTCATCGCGGTGCGCAACATCGTTCGCGACCCGGCGCGTTTCGGCCTCACCCTTGCCTACATTCCCGATAAACCGTACTTCATTGCAATATCCACCGCTAAGCATATCGACTTAAAGCGCGCGGCCGAATTTGCCGAAATTCCGGTCGACGAATTTCTTGCGCTGAACCCTGCATTCAACCGGCCGGTGATTGCCGCAAAAGAATCGCGCAGCATTCTGGTGCCGGCGGAAACCGCCGACATTTTTTTAGCCAAATTGGAAAATCCCGATCAACCCTTGGTAAGCTGGCGCACGCAAAAGTTGTCCCGCGGCGAGTCGCTACTCAAAGTAGCCGACCGATTTGGGATTAGTGCCAGCGAGCTAAAAGAAGTCAACGGCATACCGGCCAGCAAAAAAATTGCCGGCGGCGGCATGGTTTTAGTGCCGGTGGCAATTTCATCGGAGCAACCCGCGCACATCGACGATGGCGCCACGCCGGAGGCCTCGGTCGCGGCGCCGTATAGCGCGCCGCCAAGCATTTCGCATACCGTAAAACGCGGTGAAACGCTGTCGAAAATTGCGCGACATTATCGCGTTTCGACCAAGGCGCTGCAGGCGTGGAATGGATTGCGCAAAGGCCGGGTCGTCGTCGGTCAACGGCTCACCATTCGTAAAGGTGGCACGGCGCAACTGGTAGACGCCGAGTTAAAACCTCGACTATCCAAAACCGCGAAATCACCCAACGGCGACACCATCACTTACCGCGTTCAACGCGGCGATACGCTCTACAGCATCGCGCGCCGCTTCGACGTCGACATGGTGGCATTAAAGCGTTGGAATAATATTTCCGGCAAGCGCGGGTTAGTTTCCGGCACCCGCGTCGCGATACCAGCGCGTCTCAAAAGTTAATCGGCTAATTCTTCCCGTACGTCATGGGCTTCGATAACGGCTAACCCGCTATCGCTCCGAGCATTAGTGAATTTGGCACCTTGCTCACTCCGAGCAAAGCAGACCGAAAAATCCACCGTGGTATACTAAATTTCTGTTTGTGAATAGGCTTTGTCATGAACGCTCCCGCGAAACTTTTCACGTTAACCCCGCCAGCCACGCCACACAAACTAACCCGCGACAACTATCGGCGTATGGCGGAACTCGGAATCTTAGCACCGGATTCGCGCGTCGAGCTCATCGAAGGAGTGATCGTAGACATGTCACCGATTGGTAGCTATCACGCCGGTGTGGTCGGACAAATCTTACGTTTGTTTGCCGGCCAGCCAACTTCGGCGATGCTTTGGGTACAAAATCCCATCAGGCTTGGCAATGATTCCGAACCTGAACCAGACATCGCGCTGCTTAAACCACGCGACGATTACTACAAAAAATCCCACCCCGAGCCACAGGACATTCTGCTTATTATCGAGGTTGCCGATTCATCGATGGATTACGATCGCGAAATAAAAATTCCGTTGTACGCCGAACATGGCGTTGCCGAAGTCTGGCTTATCGATATCAACCAAAAAGAAATTGAGATCTATCTGGAGCCAAGCAATGCCGGTTTTCGCAAACGGCTTAAACCCGCTTTGCAAGCGGCGCTGTCGCCAACGCTAGTCCCGGAAATTACGCTGATTCCGCAAACTCTTTTTTCTGAAAACTAGACCAAGCCAGGAAGCGCATGAATACTGGCTCTTAGGGTATGCCATGCCACGAGGCAAGCTGCAAGGGGGTCATGGCCTAGGTGATTTCTATTCATCGTACAGTATCGATTGGGTCATTGCGAGCTGCCTGTATTGGCGCTGCCGATACGGCTCACGAGCGATGAGAGTATCGTCCCCTCGCCCCTCTGGGGAGAGGGGACGATACTCCCTCTCCCGCTCTGCGGGAGAGGGTTGGGGTGTGGGTCGGCGTCGGTTTGAGACCTGTGCAGTTCATGGTCCATGAGCAGTATCGGCCGCGCCAATACAGGCAGCTCGCAATGACCAATCCTAGTTCAGTTTTTTACGCCAACCACTCGGCACGGCTGCGAGCAATTGTTGGGTGTAAGGATGCTGCGGCCGACGATAAATCTCATCGGAATTCGCGCGCTCAACCACGTTACCGTCCTGCATCACCAAAATGAAATCGGAAATATATTTGACCACGGCCAGATCGTGCGAGATGAATAAATAACTCATGCCGAATTCGTCTTGCAAGTTTTGCAATAAATTTAGCACCTGCGCTTGAATCGAAACATCTAACGCCGACACCGATTCATCGCAAATCAGCACATCGGGTTGCATGGTTAAACAGCGCGCAATGGCGATACGTTGGCGCTGCCCGCCGGAAAATTCATGCGGATATTTGCGTAACGACGATGTCGGCATGCCGACTCTATCCAACAGGGTTTTTGCCATGTCCGTTCGCTGTTGATCGCTCGTGCCGATGCCGTGAATTTGCATCGGCTCTATTAGAATTTTCCCGACGTGAAAACGCGGATTCAGCGACGCGTAGGGATTTTGAAACACGATTTGGATGCGACGCCGGAAAGGTTTGAATTCTTCATTCGTCATCGCCAATAAGTTTTTCCCGTCGAGCCACACTTCGCCCGCTGTTGCCGTGTGTAAGCGCATCAGCGTTAAACCCAGGGTCGATTTTCCGGAACCGGATTCACCGACCAAGCCAAGCGTTTTTCCCTTCGGCAAACGAAACGATACGTCGTTCACCGCGCGGAACGGCCGCTTGCGGAAGATGCCATTGCGCACCATAAAATCTTTACTAATTCCTTTTGCTTCCAGCACGATTGCGTCGGCATCGTTTACGCCACGCTCACGCTCGGTTTGCGCGTGGTCACTGCCATTCAGAAAATCTTCGATGACCGGCAAACGCTGCGGGCGCCGATCGACGCGTGGACGGCACGCCAGCAACGCTTTGGTATAAGGATGTTGCGGTGTTTCAAAAATCTGTTGCGCTGTGCCCGCTTCCTTGATTTCACCATCCTGCATCACAACGACGTGATCGGCGATCTCGCCGACTACATCCAGATCGTGCGTAATGAACAGAACCGACATACGGCGCTTTTGTTGCAGCGCACCGATCAGGTCCAGAATTTGGCGCTGAATCGTCACATCCAGCGCCGTGGTCGGCTCATCGGCGATTAGTAGCTTCGGCTCGCACGCAATGGCGATGGCGATCATCACGCGCTGTTGCTGCCCGCCGGAAAGCTCGTGGGGATAGGCATGGATACGCCGCGCCGGCTCGGGAATGCCGGCTTCTTGCAACAATTCCTCCGCGCGACGCAATGCTTGCGAACGGCTCATGCGCGAATGCAATATCAACACTTCCGCGATCTGATCGCCAACGCGCAGCACCGGATTGAGCGAGCTCATCGGCTCTTGAAAAATCATTGAAATTTCTTTGCCGCGTAACGCGCGCAGATGGGTGCTATCGACCTGCAGAAGATTTTTCCCCGCGTAGATAATTTCGCTTTGCGGCGAAACAATGCTCGATTCCGCCGGTAATAATCCCATGATCGCCATCGCGCTGACGGTCTTGCCGCTACCGGATTCGCCGACCAGCGCGACCGTACTATTTTCGGGAATGGTAAAACTCACGCCTTTCACCGCTTCAAAAAGCGTATGGCGATCAACGCGAAAACTAATGTGTAAGTTATCGACGGTGAGCAAGCTGCCGGTGGATGTGGAATCGATCATTTTATTTTTGGATCCAGCGCATCGCGCAGCGAATCGGTCAATAAACTAAATGCCGTAATCAGCACCGCCATGCTTAACAAAGCAGCCGCGACGAATTGCCACCAATAGCCGTTAACCAGTTCATTCTGCGCCTCTTGCAGCATGGTTCCCCACGAGGTCATCTCGACCGGCACACCGAAGCCAAGGTAACTTAAAATCACTTCGGCTTTGATAAAACCGACCACCAGCATCGACAAATTAACGAGAATGATGTGGCTGACATTCGGCAAAATATGCACGAACATACGGCGCCAATGGGATGCGCCGATCGCCTCGGCCGCTTTGACGTATTCGCGATTGACGTGCTTTAAATACTCGGCGCGAATTAAGCGATAAACGCCGGTCCAACCGGTCACACCGAGGATCATGATTACGGTGAATAATCCGCGCGTATTGAATACCGCCGCGAATGCCAAAATCAGTAGTAAGTTTGGAATAGACGTAAAGACGTTATAAATCCATTCGAGCAAATCGTTTACCCAACTGCCGAAATAACCGGCGAGCGCACCGAGCAATGTGCCGAGAAACACCGCGATGAATGCCGCTGCAAATCCCACAAAGATCGACGACTGCGCACCCTTGATGGTTTTCGCGATGATGTCGCGGCCCCACTTGTCGCCGCCGAACGGCAACGTCTTCGCTTTATCCGGCACAGTGGCAGCAAGCGATTTCGCCCTTGCCTCGATTTCCGGCATGACCTCGGCAAGCGGATCAACGTCGCGCAAATCGACAATCGCCGCATCTTTTGGCACTGCCAATTCCGGCAGCGCCGCTTCCGCACTCAAGGCTTCGCCGTTGTCGACAGTGTCGACGAAGCTCGGGCTGGCGAACGAGACGCCGACTTGATCGTCCCAATTTTTTGCGATCAATCCCAATGCCGATAACAGAATTATCAACATAAAAAAAGCAACGATCGCCAGCGCGACCATCGCAACGCGATCTTGCTTTAAGCGTTGCCAGGCTAATTGCCATATGCCTGAAGATTGGCTCTGGTAAGGGCTCTCAGGCTGATCTGCTAGCGCACTCATTTAAATTCTACGCGAGGATCGGCAACGCGGTACAAGACGTCGGCGAGCAAATTAAATATCATCGTCGCGAACGCAAGATAAATTGTTGCGGCTTTGATGATCGGAAAATCGCTTTTGTCGACGGCGTTGATCACTTCCCGTCCAAGGCCGGGAATCGAGAAAAATTTTTCCAATAAAAACGCGCCGAAAATCAGCGAGGGCAATGACATCGCGACATTGGTGATGATCGGAATCATCGCGTTGCGCAGCACGTGCTTGAATAACACCTGGCTTTCCGGCAAACCTTTGGCTCGCGCGGTGCGAACGTAATCGTGATTGATCTCATCCAAAAATACCGAGCGATAAAAGCGAACGCCCGGCCCCAGCCCGACTAACACTGCGAGCAGAACGGGCAGTGGCGCGTAGGTCGTTAGATTTGTCAGTACGCTATCGCTCCAGCCTTGCACTGGAAATAGCTCCCAGCGATAACCGAGAAAATATTGCCCGGCGATGATGTAAGCAAGAAAACTGACGGACATCGCGATCGTGCAAACAATCATCACTGCGCGATCGGTCAGTGAGCCGCGCCAGTAGGCCACCAACATCGCCAGCACAACGCACAGGATCATTTCGATGATCAGTATCGGCGCCATGATGGTCACGCTCGGGCCGATGCGCTTGGCGAATATCTCCGACACCGGTTCCTTGGTCGACCAACTGCGCCCGAAATCCGCGGTGACAACTTGTTTCGCGAAAATCGCCATCTGCTTCCAGTAAGGTTCGTCGACGCCGAGTTGCTTGCGAATATTTTCGATGTCGGCCTTGTTGGAAATTTTCCCGGCGAGGACTTGCGCCGGATCGCCGGCGAAGGTGTGAAACAACAGAAATACTAGTAACATCACGCCGAGCATAGTGGGGATCATTTGCCACACGCGCCGGACTATATACGCCGTCATTTAAAACCTACGCCCTCTCCTCGTGTCATTCCCGCGAAGGCGGGAATCCATTTGGCCGTGGAAGTCAACATGGATTCCCGCCTACGCGGGAATGACGGGGTGGCCTTGGGCCACAAGAGGAAAAGAAAATGGATTTTCATCATCGTTTCGCGCTGCGCTTTTCTAAATCAATATCAAGAAATTTCCACGGCGCGTGGATCATCGGATGCCGCTTCAGCGACGAAACCCATGGCTGCACAACCGAATTCGCAATACGATGCACACCCAATTTCCATGGCGCGTACACCAACACCAACTTCGACATCTGTTGATAGAGTTCGGTGCGCTCCGGCGAATCCGGCATGCGTTTTACTTTTTCGTAAAGTCGGTCGTAGGCCGGCAGTTTAAAGCGCGCGACGTTCGCATCCTCGTTTTTTCCGTATAACAACTGCAAATAATTCTCGCCATCGGGATAGTCGGCAATCCACGCCGCGCCCCACATCTGCAATTTGCCGAGCTTTGACGCTTTAACCAACTCCGGCCACTTCGCTTTTTTAAACGTCATCTTGATGCCGATGGCGTCCATACTGCGTTTCCATAATTCGTCGAACTGGCGGTTGTCACCGCCCGCCACTGACGCCTGCTCAATCACTAGGCGCTTGCCATCGGGTAACTCGCGATAACCATCGCCATCGCGATCTTTGTAGCCGAAAAAATCCAGTAACGCTTTTGCCTTGGCGGGATTGTAGTTGTTAAGATCGGTACGAAAACGCGCGTCGTATCCGGCCACACCCGGTGCGATAGGCGATTGCGCTTGCACCGCTTGGTTCTTGCGAATAATAAGAATTTCCTGTTGCGTGTTATAGCCGCTCGAAATCGCGCGGCGCAACGCGATTTTTTCTTTGCTGTAACCGCCGACGATCGGATCATCCATATTGAAATAGGTATACGTCAGATCCGGTTCCGCGCTCTGATAATGCCGAATCCCTTTTTTTGCGAGCGACGGGTTCAACTTCCCGCCCGGAATTACTTGATTGACGAACTCGCCGGGAATCCCGCTCAGATCCAATTCGCCGCCGAGAAACGCCAGCCAAAACGGTTGCGATTCTTCGATCACAGTTACTTCAACGCGGCCGATAATCGGCAGTTTTTGGCCCTTCAAACGTGCGGCGATTTGTTGATCCACAGCGTCTGTTCCGGGAACGGAATCAAAATAGCTTTCGCGATAGCGTGAATTCGCATCGAGAATCATTTTGTGCCCGCGAGTCCAACTCTTGAGCATGTACGGCCCGGTCCCAACCGGATGGCCGCTGATATCGGCGCCATAATTTTCCACTACTTCGCGCGCGAGCGCGCCCAGCGTCGGCATCGCAAGAATGTAAAGCAAGTTGTAATCGGGCTGTTTCAGATGAATGCGTAACGTGTATTTATCGACGACTTCCAGCCCGGCAATCGGCGCATCGTAGTCGAACTTGTTATTCGCTTTAGCCCTCGCGACGACGTCGTCCATGCCGATGATTTTGCCATCGAGTAAAAATAGCCACGGGGAACGCAATGCCGGATCGAACAAACGGCGAATGCTGAACGCATAATCTTGCGCGATCAGTTCGCGTGGCGCACCCTTGAATGCCGCGTCGTCGGCGAACACGATTCCTTTTTTGAGTTTGAATGTATAACTCGATCCGTTATTCGATACCTCGGGCATCGCGCTCAAAGTCAGCGGCACCAGCTTGACCGGCCTTGCCAAATAATCGTAGCCAAGCATCGGCTCAATGATCGCCTCGAGTATCGTATTGGAATAAAGATCGGAAACCGCGACCGGATCGAAGCCCGTTTCCGCGGTCGGGAAACCCAAGCGCAATACTTTATTCATATCCGCGGCATAGCTGCCGACGGTGAATGCGAGGGATAAAAACAAGGCGGCGAAACGAATCGGCATGCTGCTTTAGGGTTTTAAGTTGTGTGCTAATTTAACATACGGATGACGGAAGATTTTGGTTTATCATTCCGCCAATCGATTGATTCGGAGACACTATGGCATTTCTCGCTGGCAAAAAAATATTGATCACCGGTTTGTTGAGCAATCGCTCAATCGCCTATGGCATCGCGCAGGCGGCGCTGCGCGAGGGCGCGGAATTGGCGTTCACCTATCAAGGCGATGCGATTAAAGATCGCGTGATCAAACTCGCCGCAGATTTTAAATCTGACATTATTCTGCCATGCGATGTAACAAGCGATGCGGAGATCGACGCGTTGTTTGTCGAGCTGCGTAAACGTTGGGATGGCCTCGACGGCCTGGTTCATTCGATCGCGTTCGCGCCGCGCGAAGCGCTCAGCGGCGATTATCTTGACACCATCACGCGCGAAAGTTTTCGCATCGCCCACGACATCAGCGCGTACAGTTTCGCGGCGCTGGCGAAGGCTGGTTTACCGATGATGCTGGGCCGCAAAGCGGCGCTGATCACGCTGAGTTATTTAGGCGCGATTCGTTCGGTGCCGAGCTACAACGTCATGGGTTTAGCGAAGGCAAGCTTGGAAGCGAACGTGCGCTACTTAGCGCAGAGCCTTGGCCCGCGCGGCATTCGGGTCAATGGCATTTCCGCCGGACCGATCAAAACCCTCGCAGCGGCAGGCATTAGCGGCTTCGGAAAAATTTTGCATTACGTCGAAGCAACTGCGCCGTTAAAACGAAATGTCACGACCGAAGAGGTCGGCAATGTCGCCGCGTTTTTGTTGAGCGATTTAGCGTCGGGCGTGACCGGCGAAATTACCTACGTCGATGCGGGTTTCAATACCGTCGTGCCGGGGATGGAAGGCTCCTTGTAGAGCCGCGCCCAGAGCGCTTCTTCAGGCATGCAATGCCAGGAGGCAAGCACAGCGTGGTTCGTGACATGATGCATTTTTATTGATCTGATTTTTGCTCTAATGCCGTTTTATCGATGGTAATCGTCGATTTACTGCGCAAGCTTTTCACCATCGCTTCGAATTCCTCTTGCGATTGCACTTGCGCCAAGCGCGGCAAAATCGTGTTGCGCTTCGTGTCGTCAACTGCGGGCGCGTCGACGACTTTGCTGATCTTCACAAAACTATAACCATCGGGACCCTCGGCACCGACGAACGCGGGCAGTTTTTTCACATCGGCTTTAAACACCGATGCGACGACATCGCCGGGGAGTTCGCCTGGATTTTGACGGCCCACAAGTTTCGCGGTTGACCAGGTGAGTCCCGGCACATCCTTGCCTTCTTTCAACAATTCCAAATTAATTTTCGCTTGTTGGGTGAGCAGCTTGCCAGCTTCTTGCTGCTTAAGCATTTCCATCACGTCGGCACTCGCCTCAGTAAACGGCTTCGCGGCGCTGGGCTTATGCTCCAATACGCGCGCGGCGATCAAGGTATTCGGTGCGACCTCGATCGCCTCGGTGTTACGCTTATTCTTCAGCACATCATTCGAAAAAATCGCATCAAGAAATTTTTTGTTCGCGAACATTGGATTCGCGCCTACGCCGGTGCGCGAAATGAATTCACTTTGCTGCGTGGTGAGCTTGAACTGGTCGACTACCGGCTTCAAACTATCCGATTGTTCGTACACCATATCGTTAAAACTGCCGGCCACCTCGAGGTAGCGCTTATTCGCTTTTTGTTTCTTTAGCTCGGCGATAATGCTGTCTTTGACTTCAGCGAAGCTTTGCGTTTTTTCCTCGAAGGAAATCAAAATGTGGCTGGCCTTGCGCTCGGCTCCTTTGATCTCGGCGAGTTTGATAATGTGGTAACCAAATTCAGACTCCACCGGGCCGCGAATTTCATCGACCGCCATCGAGAATGCCGCCTCTTCGAATGGTTTTACCATTGCGCCCTTGCCGAAGTAACCCAAGTCGCCACCCTGTACTGCCGAGCCGGTATCCTGCGAATATTTTGCGGCGAGCTCGGCGAACTTAACCGGATTCGCACGCACTTCTTTCAATACCTCTTGAACTTTCGCCAGTGCGGTTTTTTTCTCGTCGGCGGTCTCGTTGCTTTTCTTTTTGAAATCGCCCTTCGCGATGCGTGATTCGTAAATTGCCTTCGCCTCATCCTCGGTAATCACTTGCTCCGCGGCAAATTTTTCGGCGGATAACATCACGTATTCGACTTTGACTTGCTCGGGGATTTTGAACTCATCCGGATGCGCATCGTAATACGCTTTCGCGGTCTTGTCGTCTATTTTGACCTGGCTTAAAAATATGCTGGGCGCTAGCGTGGCGCGGCTGACTTCGCGCTGTTGCTCGCTGAGTTTGACAAATCCATCTACCTGGAATTTCGGCACGATCGCGGTTGTGGTGATGGCATCGCGCATCTGCTGCATTACGCCATCTTGCCGAATTTGATCTTCGAACATTTTTTCGGTCATACCGCGATTGCGCGCGTATGTTTGGTAACGGGTCAATGAAAATTGACCGTTGTCTTGGAATGCAGGAATCGCCTCGATGGTCTTGCGTAGTTGCGCGTCGGTCATGGTCATGCCGACTTTTTTTGCCGCTGCCGCGAGCACGTGGCGGTTGACCACGCCCTCAAGCACGCTCGCTTTGGCTTGCGGATTATCGACCATTTTGGCATCGAAATTCTGGCCGAGCATCTCACGCATCTGGTCCATTCGGTTGCGATAGGCGACGTTGAATTCGTCGCGCGTAATGTCCGTTCCGTCTACTTTTGCAATGC
>JANOGO010000366.1:0-6575 GCA_031406045.1 Pseudomonadota bacterium | reverse complement strand
ATGCAACTCACCCAAGAGCACGAAGAACTGCGCCGCAATTTAAGCAAGTTCATAGACAACGAAATCAATCCCCATGTTGACGAATGGGAAGATGCCGAGATTTTTCCGGCCCATGAATTGTTTAAGAAAATGGGCGCGCTCGGATTTTTAGGGCTGACCAAACCGGAAGAATACGGCGGTATGGGTTTGGATTATTCCTACGCCGCAGTGATGGCGGAAACGTTAGGCCGCATCCGTTGCGGCGCGATTCCGATGGCGATCGGCGTGCATACCGACATGGCGACGCCGGCGCTTGCGCGTCACGGTAGCGATGAAGTGAAGCGCGAGTTTCTTGCGCCATCAATCAGCGGAGAATTCGTTTCGTGTTTGGGCGTGTCGGAAACCGGCGCAGGTTCCGATGTCGCGTCGATCAAAACGTCGGCGAAAAAAGACGGCGATGATTACGTCATCAACGGCGGCAAGATGTGGACCACCAACGGCACGCAGGCCGATTGGATGTGTTTGCTCGCGAACACGTCGGAAGGCGCGCCGCACAAAAGTAAAACATTGATCTGCGTGCCGATGAAAACGAAGGGAATAATCGTCGCGAAAAAATTGCGTAAGATCGGCATGATGGCGTCCGATACGGCGCAAATTTTTTTCGACGACGTACGCGTGCCACAACGTTATTGCATCGGCGAGGAAGGCATGGGCTTCACCTATCAGATGCAGCAATTTCAAGAAGAACGGCTGTGGGCGGCGGCGAGCGCGGTAGAGGGTTTGTTGCGCAATATCAGCGATACCGTTGACTACATCCGCGAACGAAAAATTTTCGGTCAGACCGTTCTCGATTTTCAAGTGGTGCACTTTCGTTTGGCGGAATTGAAAACCGAGGTCGAAGCGTTGCGCGCGCTAACCTATCGCGCCGTCGATCTTTACGTCAGCGGCAAAGATGTGACCGAACTCGCGTCGATGGCGAAATTGAAAGCCGGCCGCCTGCTGCGTGAAGTGCCCGATGCGTGTTTGCAATATTGGGGCGGCATGGGTTACACCTGGGACAATCCCGTCTCGCGCGCCTATCGCGACGGTCGGCTCGCGTCGATCGGCGGCGGCGCGGATGAAGTGATGCTTGGGATTATTTGCAAGCAGATGGGGATTCTGCCGCGCAATTAGCGTCAGGCTGCGAGGCAGTCCCGGCGCCGCTTCTGGCAATGCCTTGGCTGTGAGGCAAGTAGCAAGCGGCTTCTGGCGATGCCATCACTGTGAGGAAAGCGGGGCGAGGTTCTTCGGCATGCGGTTCCCTCACCCTAGCCCTCTCCCAGAGGGAGAGGGGATAAACTCCCTTCTCCCTCGGGGAGAAGGGTGGGGACGGGGTGGCCTTGGGCCATGAGGGTGCAGCATAAATTATCGCAATACTCGTCCCAAGTCGCGGCAAGCCAACCCAGATATACTGTCAACTAATACTCAACAAACGCAATCACCATGCCAATCCCAACCCTATTTAAAAACAAACTCACCGCACCGGTCATCGGCGCGCCGATGTTTCTCGTTTCCTTTCCACCGCTGGTCAGCGCGCTTTGTAAGGCCGGCATCGTTGGTACGTTTCCGCATGTCAACGCGCGGCCATCGGAACAATTCGACCAATGGCTCACAGAAATTAAACAAGATCTCGCCGATTATCAACGCGCAAATCCCAATGCCGTTGTCGCGCCGCTCGGCGTGAACTTAATCGTGCATCGAACCAATCCGCGTTTCGAGCCGGATTTGGAAATCGTCGTCAAGCATAAAATTCCTTTGGTCATCACCAGCCTCGGCCATCCCGGTAAAGTGATCGATGCAGTGCATAGTTATGGTGGCTTAGTATTCTGCGACGTCATCAGCGCCGATCACGCGCGCAAATCGATGAACGCCGGTGTCGACGGTATCATCTGCATTGGCAGCGGCGCGGGTGGTCACGCATCGATTCAAAGTTCATTTTCGTTGGTGCGTGAGATCCGTGAATTTTGGGATGGGTGTTTGATCCTCGGCGGAGGCATTAACGACGGCCAGCAAGTGCGCGCCGCAGAAATGCTCGGCGCCGATTTTGCGTACATGGGCACGCGATTTATCGCATCGAAGGAATCGAATGCGCAGGCGGAATACAAGCAAATGATCGTCGATTGCACCATCAAAGATTTGATTTACTCCGATCGCTTCTCCGGCGTGCATGCGAATTTTTTACTTCCGTCGATCACGCGCTTCGGCATCGACCCGGCAACCTTACCGCCCAAGAAACCCGACGTCAGCGGCTTGGCGGATAGCGATGCCAAAGCATGGAAAGATATTTGGAGCGCAGGTCACGGCGTCGCGACAATCCACGATGTCCCGACCGTCGCTGAGTTGGCACAGCGCATCGCGCAGGAATATCGCGCCGCTTGCGCGGTGCCGATGAGCGGAGCGGTTGCGTAGGGATAATTTCTTGACGGCAAAAACTTTGTTGATGTTCGCCGGATTGTTCGCTGCCTTAGCGGTATTGTTCGGCGCCTTCGGCGCGCACGGTCTCAAAGCGAAATTAACGCCGGAAATGCTGGCGGTTTATCAAACCGGGGTGCAATATCATATGTGGCATGCGCTTGGGCTCGCGATTGTCGGTGTCACCGCGTTGCATTGGCCGCAACTTAACGCGCTGCGATGGGCTGGTGGTTTGATGATCGTTGGGATTGTTTTGTTTTCCGGTAGTTTGTATGCGTTGGCATTGACGAATGTCAAAATACTCGGCGCGATTACACCGTTTGGCGGGTTGGCATTTATTGCGGCGTGGATTGTTTTTGCTGTTTCGGTTTGGAAGTCGAGTTAGGATCGGTAAGCTATATTTTTGTCATTCCCGCGAAGGCGGGAATCCATTTGGCAGTGGCCGTATCAGACTCAGTATGGATTCCCGCCTTCGCGGGAATGACAAATTGCAAATGACGGAGGTAAACTTATGCGAGTCATACAATTTTTAGATCAAGCAGGCAAACAGAAAGTCGGCGTTGTTCCACCGGCCGGTTCGGCGCTGTCGGTCGTAGGGGAAGTGCACAGCGTATATCGCCTCGCGCTCGATGCGGCGCGACAATCGCAAACCTTGGAGCAGCACATCGCCCCGTTATTGAGTAAAGAGACGGCCGATTACGATGCCATCGTCGCGGAAAAACGTTTGCTGCCGCCGCTGACCCATCCCGATCCCCATCGCTGCCTCATTACCGGAACGGGTTTATCGCATCTGGGCAGTGCCGCCGCGCGCGATTCGATGCACGCGAAAATGAAAAAATCCGAAAGCGAACTCACCGATTCCATGAAAATGTTTAAGTGGGGAATCGAAGGCGGCAAGCCGAAACCCGGCGACATCGGCACCGCGCCGGAATGGTTTTACAAGGGCGATGGCCATTGGGTGGTACCGCCGGAAAAAGATTTGGAGTTGCCGCCTTACGCAAATGATGGCGGCGAAGAAGTCGAAGTGGTCGGGCTTTATGTGATCGATGATCACGGGCAAGTGTTGCGCGTTGGCTTCGCGCTCGGCAACGAATATTCCGATCACGTGATGGAGCGGAAAAATTATCTGTATTTGGCGCATTCGAAATTGCGTCAATGTTCCTATGGCCCCGAATTGCTCACCGGTGACTTACCGAATAACGTTACCGGTTCCGCGAAGTTGATGCGCGCCGGAAAAGCCGTGTGGTCCGGCGATTGGTTATCCGGCGAAGACAACATGGCGCATTCGGTTTGGAATTTGGAACATCATCATTTCAAGTACGCAGGCTTTCGCCGGCCCGGCGATGTTCACGTCCATTTTTTTGGCGCGGCGACCGGCAGTTTTGCCGCGAATGTCACAACGAAACCGGGCGATCGATTCGAAATCACGTCGGCGCAATTCGGCCGGCCATTGAGAAATTCGTTAGTCGCATCGGAAACAGTTCAGCGGCCTATCGCAATTCAAATGCTTTGAATTAAGACGATTGAAAAACAAATGAAGAAACTCATTCGAGCAGTTTTGGTTTTCACGTTTCTTTCGGCGCCGGCGTTCGCAATGACAGAAGCCGATAAGTTCGTCGGCGTGTGGCGTTTGCTTTCAATCGAATATCGCAGCGACGACGGCGCAATCGTCGAGTCGCCATTTGGCGCGGAGCCGCAAGGCACCATCATGTACGATTCGCTCGGCAATATGGCAGCGCAAATTGCGAGCAAGGATCGGCCGCGATTTAGTTCCGCCGACCGGATAGCGGGCAGCGCGGACGAAAAAAAATCCGCGTTCGAAAGCTACATCGCCTACTTTGGCCGCTATCTTGTGGACGAGCGCGAACGCACCGTGACCCACGACGTTCAGCAGGCATTGTTCCCGAATTGGACCGGCAGTAAGCAAGTACGCTATTACACCTTCGCCGATCGCAAATTGACACTGCGCACGCCACCGTTTCAATACCTCGGCAAGAACGTCATCGCCGTTTTGCTATGGGACAAAATTCGCTAGAACAATTTTTGAATCACCGCCTCGCGCAACGCGAGGACCTTGCGGCCATCGTCGAGATCTATAACGACACGATTCCTTCGCGTCAGGTAACAGCAGATCCCGAGCCGGTTTCGGTCGAGAGCCGTGAGCCTTGGTTTCATGCGCATACGCCGGCAACTCGGCCTTTATGGGTTACGGAAATCGATGGACGCATCGCCGCTTGGCTCAGTTTTTCTTCGTTTTATGGGCGACCCGCGTACGATCGCACGGCGGAACTCAGCATCTACGTTGCGCTGCCGTTTCGCCGACGCGGGCTCGGTCGCTATTTGCTGAACGCCGCGATGACCGCAGCGCCAAGCCTCAACATCCATACCTTGCTCGGATTTATTTTTGGCCACAATGGGCCGAGTCTTGCGTTGTTTGAACGTCATGGATTCGCGCGCTGGGGTGAGTTGCCGCGTGTCGCCATGTTGGACAATCTCGAACGAGATCTAATTATTGTCGGCCGTCGCATCGACGGGATATAAATGAAGGGGGTGTCGATTATCACTTCGAAACATTTTCCGGCGATTTCGTCGCCCGGATGACGTTTCGAGCCGTGCCGGCCGGCGAACCATTGTAGGCTGGAGAGCCGCACCCATGCTGGCTCTCAGGCATGATGGGCTGTACCGGAAATGAAGCTGAGTATCTCCCGAGCACCCGGCGAGGATTAGCAATAGGTGCTACTTCATAACGCGCATCACCCGAAAGCCTAAATTACTCGCGCGCAGCTCACCCTGAAGTCCGTAGCGATAACCGGCGCGCACCCACGCCGGAAAAATATTCCAACTGCCGCCGCGGCTCAAATGCTTCATGCACTTTTCCCCCGTGATGGCGCTGCCATCGGCCGGCGCGTTGGCGTAGTTCGGGCGATAGCAATCCGCCACCCATTCCCACACGTTGCCGAGCATGTCGTGCAGGCCAAATGGGTTCGGCGCGAATGTGCCCACCGGTGCGGTGTCGGCAAAGCCATCGGCGCAGGGGAACGCCGCCCAGTCGAACAGCAGCTTTGCTTTGGTCAGCGTATCGTAAACATTAGCGTGTTCGCAGGCGCGCGCTTTGTCGCCGCCCCAGGGCGTGCCTTGGCTCGCGCCGGCCCGTGCCGCGTATTCCCATTGCGCCTCGCTGGGTAACGAGTATTCTTTGCCGGTCGTCGTCGACAGCCATTTTGCGTAGGCGTTTGCCTGCGCATAGTTGACATTGATGACCGGCCGGCGTCCGCGTCCCCACGCCTCGTCCGCAGCTTTTTCGCACGCCTTGGCCGCCACACACGCGTCCCATTCATTGAACGTCACTTCGTATTTACCGAGCGCAAAGGGCTGCGCAATCGTCACCGTGCGCGCCGGAACTTCGTCATCTTCGCGACCGTCTTCGCCACTCGTGCCCATCGTGAATTGGCCGGCCGGCACCACCATCATCTCCGGACATTGCTCGCAGTCTTTGATGGCGTTCCCCGCCGCGTTGACGTTGGATACTGCAAAAACGCTCGCCAATAACAGCGCCAAAGCAAAGTGAGACACAACAACTTTACCGGTACAAAACATCCGATTTCTCCTCGTGGATTTCCAAATGGGGTAATGGCATGCAGGCCGCAATTAATGGCGCCCAAGTGCCTGCGCAGACCATTTGTTTGGGGATTTAGGTTTTCAAACAATTCTTTTTGTCACGGCGAATGTATCCCGAGCGCGCCCGATCGTCAAGCGCGCAATCGACTATAGCCGATCAAGCGATGCGTGCCTGAGAGCCAGTATCCATAAGGTTCTTCGGGCAATAACAGATTTTCAACAATCGGTTTTAGGCCCGACGTCAAGCCTCGCGTGTCGCAGTAACATAATTGTTCTACGCACGATCATACGCTAGGGAAGCTCTGAATAAGTCCGATTTCGTCGTGATCCTGCGTTACTCACATAAAATATCTCCTTACATATCATACATATGCTGCGTCGATATTTTTTGCTCGCGCCTTGCCTCACTTAGAACTCGAACTTATTCAGAGCTGCCCTAAGTTGGCGCGTATGTTACTGCGACACGCGAGGCTTGACGTCGGGCCTAAAACCGATTGTTGAAAATCTGTTATTGCCCGAAGAACCTT
>JANOGO010000349.1:0-15714 GCA_031406045.1 Pseudomonadota bacterium | reverse complement strand
CGTTTTAAATGATTGGAAATTTGGCTGTACGGCACCCAACGATGGCGTAATTCCGCATCGGGATTTTTTTCTTGCATGATTTCCAGCCGCTCTTCCATGAAAGCGCTGGTCGAAGGATTGTGGCTCACCCACCACGTTACGTGGGCGAGCAGCCACAATTGATACAAGATCAGCAGCAGGAAAACGAACCCGACGCCGAGCCAGAGCCAGCGATTCAAAAACATTAAGTCGGACTATTTTTAAGTTTGGTAAATACTAACTGCGTCTCTGGCCGCACGCCGCGCCAAATGAAAAACGATTCAGCCGCTTGCTCGATCAACATGCCTAGTCCGTCGGCGACTTTGCCGGCGCCATCATTCTTCGCGAACTGCATAAACGGCGTGCGGCTCTTGCCGTACATCATTTCATAAGCCAACGATCCGCGCGCGAAAATATCCGCCGGCAGCGGTAAGCTTTCGCCTTTGACGCTGGCCGAGCTGGCGTTAATGATTAAATCAAACGCCTGGCCTTTTAACTCGGAAAACCCGACTGCCGCAAGTTGCGTACGCTTAAAAAACGATATTTCGAAATAGCGCGAAATAAGCTGCGCCGCGGTTGCCAAGGTGCGATTGGCGATCGTTAAACTGAGCGGTTCTTCTTGCAACAGAGGATACATCACACCGCGCGCCGCGCCGCCGGCGCCGATCAGCAGCACGCGTTTGCCGCGTATCGCGAAACTTAAATTTTGCGTGATGTCGCGAACCAAGCCAACGCCGTCGGTATTGTCGCCGACGATGCTATTGCCGACGAATTTCAGCGTGTTGACCGCGCCGGCATCAAGCGCGCGGGAGCTTTTTTCCGTGGCGAGTTGAAACGCTTCGAGCTTAAACGGCAGCGTGACATTGAGGCCGCGGCCGCCGAGTTTTTTGAACGCTTTGACTTCGTCGACAAAACCATCCAGCGGTGCAAGAATCGTTTTGTACAACAACTCTTGGCCGGTTTGCTTGGCAAATTCGGCATGAATGAGCGGCGACTTGCTATGAGCGATGGGATTGCCGATGACGGCGTAGCGATCGATCATTAATCGGCGTTAGCCTTGCTTCCACGGTAAACCTGCCGCGCGCCAACCGCCGACGCTGCTGCGATGGCCGTTAGCATCTTTATCGCCTTCGAATCCCTGCAACACGTTATAGCAATCCAGATAACCGGCCTGCGTCGCCATCGCCGCCGCGGCGTGCGAGCGTGCGCCGGAGCGACACAAAAACATCACCAGCGATTCTTTGTCGACTTGTTGTTTTAACGCGTCCATAAAATTCGGATTGGCCTGGCCGCCCGGATAAGTTTGCCATTCAATTTGCACCGAGTCTGGGATAAATCCAACCCATTCCCACTCGGCGCGGGTGCGCACGTCGATTAACTTCGCCGCCGGCGCTTCTTGCATGATGATATAAGCCTCGGCGGGCAGGAGCGCGCCTTCATAGGGTAAACTCATATCTTTCGCGCGCTGCTGCGCAACTTTCAGTGTTTCGGAAATTTTGCCCATCGCCACTCCGCTGCCCACTTCGCGTTAATCGTCAGACGCTAATTCTACCAACTATCACGCCCGCTTTGCTTCGGCAAAACTAGATTTAGCGCCTAAACTAGACGTTGATGATGATCGCTGCGCTTTATGCAACTTGGTATGCTGTCCGCGCGCTGCTGCTAGCCCTGCTTTGGCTTGGGCTGGCGGTGGCCATCGGCCTGGGCGTGCATGAATTGATGTCGTCGGAATGGCAAGCGCAATATCTTTCAAAAAAAGCCAAGGCCTTAACATTCGAAACAGGCCAGGGACCCAGCCCCAACATCCGTTTCCCGGCAACGGGGCCATTCGACGAGCGCTTCGGCTACGCCAATCTGGCAAGCCTGAGCAAAAATCTGACCGCAAAAGACTTCGATATCGCCACGCAGTCACGGATGTCGCCGGAACTGATCAAGCTCGTCGATCGGCATATTTATCCGCCCTATCTCGAAAAAACCCGCGCCGGCCTGGAAATTTTTGACTGCGCGAACAAACCGTTGTTTTCCGCGCGCTATCCGGAACGGGTCTATGCAAATTTTCCCGTGGCGCCGAAACTCTTGATTGAATCGCTGCTGTTTATCGAAAATCGCGAGCTGCTCGATACTAAATACGCCAAGCGCAATCCGGCGGTCGAGTGGGATCGATTCGGTAAGGCGCTGATCGATCAAGGCATCAGTGTGCTATTCCCCGATCACGATACGCAAGGCGGCAGCACGTTGGCGACGCAAATCGAAAAGTATCGCCATTCGCCCGATGGCCGCACCACATCCGGAAAAGAAAAATTACGACAGATGGCATCGGCGTCGTTGCGTGCGTATCGCGATGGCCCGGACACCACTAACGCGCGGCAACGTATCGTGCTCGACTATCTGAACACCGTGCCGCTTGCGGCTCAAGCCGGTTACGGCGAAGTGAACGGCATCGGCGATGGTTTATGGGCGTGGTATGGGCGCGATTTCAGCGAAGTGAATCAACTTCTGCAGCAGCCCGAAGGCCAAGGCGACATCAAAAAACAGGCGCTGGCTTACAAACAAGCGCTGTCCTTAGTGATTGCGGAACGGCGGCCGTCGGATTTATTGAATGCCAAAGCGTCGGTATTAAATGAATTGGCGAACACCCACCTGCGCCTGCTGGCGCAAGCCGGCATCATTACGCCGGCCTTGCGCGATGCCGCAATCGCGGCGGAACTAAGCCTAAATACGGGAAAAGTCGTCACGCCGCCACGCGCATTTGCGACGCAAAAAATGGCGATGACGGTGCGCACCCATCTCGCAAACGTGATCGATACCACGCGCTTGTACGATCTGGATCGGCTCGATCTAAGCGTGCAAAGCACGCTAAATCACAACTTGCAAAAGTCCATCACGAACGTCCTTTATCAACTTAAAGACCCTGCCGTCACCAAAGAACTCGGGCTTAATCAAAAGCAATTGTTGGAAGACGCCGACCCAGCGAAAGTGGTCTATAGCTTCACGTTGTTCGAGCGCACCGATCAAGGCAATTTGCTGCGCGTGCAAACCGATAATTACCCGCAACCGTTCGACATTAATCAAGGCACCAAGCTCGATTTGGGCTCCACGGCGAAGTTTCGGACCCTCATCACCTATTTGGAAATCATCGCCGCGTTACATGAGCGCTTCGCCGAAACGCCGAAAGAAGAACTCGCGAAAATCGAAGTCGATCCACGCGATGTGCTGACGCGCTGGGCAATCGATTATTTAAAGATTAACGGTCCGGGCGATTTGATGACGATGTTGGAATCGGCGATGGATCGCAACTACTCGTCCGGTACCGGCGAAGAATTTTTTACCGGCGGCGGCGTCCATCATTTCGATAACTTCAGCACTGAGGATGACGGCCACATCATGCCGCTACGCGAAGGCTTTCGGAAATCGGTGAACTTAGTCTTCGTACGCTTAATGCGCGACGTCGTGCGGCACTATATGTTTCAAACGCCGGGCTCGTCGGCAAAGCTATTGACCGATGCCAACGATCCGCGCCGCAAAGAATACTTGATGCGATTCGCCGATCGCGAAGGCCGCATTTTCGTGCGGCGATTTCTGCAGAAATACCGCGGCAAAACCGCGCAAGAAGCCGAGGATTTATTGGTGCAAGGCGTACGCGCCACGGATGCCAAACTCGCAGTGATCTTTCGCAGCATCGATGCGGACGCCGGCGAAGGCAGCTTCAGCGCGTTTCTCGGCAAGCATCTCGCCGAAGACAAACCGAGCGAAGCCGAAAGCAAAAGTCTCTACGAAAAGTACGCGCCGGATAAATTTTCGTTGGCCGATCGCGGCTATATCGTCGGCGTGCATCCGCTAGAACTTTGGGTGGTCGGTTTTTTGCGCGCCAATCCCGGCGCCACCGAGGCGCAGGTGTTGGAAGCCAGCAGTGACGAACGCCAAGCGGTATATCGCTGGCTGTTCAGCACACGGCGCAAAAACGCGCAGGATCGGCGCATTTTGAATCTGCTCGAAGTGGAAGGATTTCTCGAAGTGCATCGCGCTTGGAAACGGTTGGGCTATCCGTTCGAATCCTTGGTGCCGTCGTACGCGAGCGCGCTAGGCAGTTCCGCCGATCGTCCGGCGGCGCTGGCGGAATTGATGGGCATCATTGTTAACGAAGGTATTCGCCGGCCGACCGTGCGCCTGCAGAGTTTGCATTTCGCCTCGGCAACGCCCTATGAAACACGCTTCGAACGACGCCCGCAAAGCGGCGAACGGGTATTGCCGAAAGAAGTTACCACCGTCGCGCGGCGGTCGTTAATCGATGTCGTCGAAAGCGGCACGGCGAAACGATTAAGCGGCGCGCTGACCGACGGCCACGGCAACGTCATCGAGATCGGCGGCAAAACCGGCACCGGCGATCATCGCTTCGACACTTACGGTAAAAATGGCAAGCTTATTTCATCGCGAGTGGTGAACCGCTCTGCGACGTTTATGTTTTTGCTCGGCGACCAATATTTCGGCACGTTGGTCGCCTACGTGCCCGGCGAGGACGCCGCGAGATATCACTTCACCAGCGCGCTCGCGACGCAGATATTGAAGACGCTGATGCCGTCGCTCTCCGCGCTGTTCGATCGCGAGAAGCAAGCGAACGCTTGCCGCTGAAGTGCATAGGCCAGAAGGCACGTCCTACTTGCCTCGTGGCGATGCATGCTCTGCGATCCACTATCCACGCGCCTCTTCAAGGCATCATAAAAAACGCCACCGAGGTTACCCTAGATGGCGTTTCTGCAGCAGCGCTTCTTTTTTATAACTACAACATGAAACCTAAATCGCGCGAGGCAAAACGTCCGATATTCGGCACCACCAACGGAATGTCCGTCGCGCTGACACCAAACCATTTCGCCAACGTTGCGGCGTATTGATCCACCGCCGTTGTCGGAATCCACCGGCCTTGGTCGCCCGAGTCGTCCGGCCCGCTTAGTTGAATTGTGGGATACGTGCCGTAACAATCGCCACCTTTCACCGCACCGCCCATGATGAATTGATGACTGCCCCACGCATGATCGGTGCCTTGCTCGTTATTGGCGAGGGTGCGGCCGAAATCGGATGACGTGAACGTAGTAACCTGGGACGCGGCGCCGACTTCCGCCGTCGCTTTGTAAAATGCGTCCATTGACTTGCTCAGATTTCGCAGCAACACCGGATGATCGATATTTTGATCGCCATGGGTATCAAAACCGCCGAGCGCGACGAAGAACACTTGGCGCCGGATGCCGAGTTGATTGCTGATCGCGATTAGGCGTGCCGTCATCTTCAATTGTTGCGCAAAGTAAGTGTCGGGGAACACCGTGGTCAACGCCGGCGCAGCGCTTAGCGCACCGGCGAGCGCCTGCTCCGTGGCAATCGCGCTGGTCATCTTGGTATTCCACGCGGCGTCCATCATATTGCTACGCGATTGCGCGAAAATGGCGCGTAACGCGGTCGCGATTTGATCGCCGCCGCTGGCTTGGTAGCCATCCAATCCAATGGTGCCACCCGGCTGCATTTGGTATTGAACAACGTTCCTTCCAATTTGCAAGACATTGGACCCGGCAATGGATATGGACAGCGACACCTGCGAACTGCCATTGAGCGACCGCAGCAGATCCGCCGAGCGCCCGCCCCAGCCGGTGAGTTGCGCGTTGGGCGAGTAGGATTGCAGTGATTGCCATTGCTCCTGCTGCTCGTCATGGGCGAATAAATTCGGCGGTAGCGGCACGCTTTCAGCGAGGAACTGCGCGCGCGTGGTCGGCGCGACCAGCGGGCCGACATTGCTCAACACCGCCAGCCGCCGTTGCTGAAACAGCGTCTGCATTTCTGCCATCGCCGCGGGAAATCCGAGCTCAGCGCTTTGCGGCGTAGTAGGATTAATCGGCAACAGTGTTCCGGCAGCGAGCTTAATCGGGCCGCGCGCTGCGGCGTACTTGGTGTACGCATCGCCGGATCGCGGCACGACCGTGCCCATGCTATCGTTGCCGCCGTACAAAAATACGCAGACTAACGCTTTGTAATCAGCCAATGGCGCAGCCGCGGCCCATTTGTGCATACCGAGGGCGGTGGCGAATGCCGAGGAGCCTGCGAATCCGCCGACTTGTTTCAGAAAGCGGCGCCGTGTGAGTATTGTTGGGGACATGTTTACGATCTCCTATTTCTGAATCACAAAGTCGGGGGACAGGGCGATTAAATACACCGCCGCCTGCGTGCGCTCTTTCAACTGCGTTGCCTGGTAGGCAGACACCGCATCGATCACTGCGGTGCGCGTTGCCGCAGACAAATTACCGCCCGTCATCAGCAAATCAAGCTTATCCACCAACGCAGCGGGATTGCTCGCTAAACTTTGCACGTTGGCGTAGTTCAAGTTCACCCGCGTCGCGTCCTCGGCGCCGTAGCCGTAGTAGATCAGATACTTGTTGACGTTCGACCCGGAGATAATCTGCGTGTCGGTGGTGATCTGAAACTCCGGTGCGACCAATTTCGCATCGGCAATCGGGCCTTGCGGCGCGTAATCGGGCTGGTAGAAATTAAACACCGACGGCGACTTGAAATGCGCCTGGCCGACGCCGTATTCGACGCTTTCCAGATTCCAGAAGCCGAAGCGCCCGGAGGTCGAGGTGCCGTTGAAAGCCCGCACCAGATTGCCCCAACGTACGACCGGCTCGCGCTGCTTGCCGAACTGCGTTCCCGCGGCAACGGTTGCGCTGCGCGCTTCGTTGTCTATCAAGATTGCCTTGATGACGGCCTTCATGTCACCGCGCACACCGGCGCCGTTATTGTTAAACACGGCGGCGACACGGCTGACATACGCCGGCGTTGGATTGCTGGTGACCAAGCGCTGGATCAACTGCTTGCCGATAAACGGACCGACGTTGGGATGGTTGAAGATGTTATCCAACGCATCTTTTAAATCCTGCGCAGCGGTCTGCCCGGCGGGCAAGGTCGTGCCGCGTAACAGCAACTTGGTTGCGGTCGAATGATGGCCGGGGAAGGCTTTCATCGGCGCGGACCAAAAGTTGGCGGGGTACGGATAGATGCCGTAGTAGAAGCCATTGTCATCCAGCGGCGCGGCGCCGTAACTCCAACCGCTAAAGGCTTTAGCAAATCCCAACACTACGTCTTGGTCGTAGGTGGGAATGGCTTTGCCGGCGCCATCCAACTTCGGCGTGCCGTCTTGATTCAACTCATCCAAGCCAATGGAAAAGAGTTGCAACACTTCGCGCGGATAGTTTTCATTCGGCATGCGGCCGGTCGCGGCATCTTCTTTGTCGCTCCTGAGCATGTCCAAATAAATACCCATGGCTTGATTCAGCGTGACGGCTTCCAACAGGGTGCGATAGTTGGCCAACGCATTCCGGGTCAGCACATCCATGTAGGCGCTGACGCCTTCGGCATCGAAAATCCGGAACGAGGAAATGACGAAGATTTCCGACCACGCAAACGCGACGCGTTGGCGCAACTGATCCGGGCCTTTGATCGCCTGATTCCAAATCGATTCTTGCATGATGCCGTTGTGGCCATCGTTGACGTTTGCCGCGACGCGCGCTTTCAAATAGCTCAAGTGCGAATAGGTCGACGGCAACGCGAGTTGCGCGTCGATCCACGCGGCGGCACCGGTCGCTGCGATCGCATCGATGCCCGTTAAGGTCGGCCCGTAAGTCGCTTGGATCATCAACCGCGCCGCATCTTTTTGGGTCGTGTTCACCGGCGGCGGTGGAGGCGGTGGCGGTGGGCCCGCGGCTGGCACAAATCGCACGGCGTCGGCGGACGCCTGGCCGCTGGCATCGGTGACTTCGGCGTAGCCGGTTTTCCCGACCGCAAACGCATAGCGACCATGCAATACCCATTGGCCGCCGCCGCTGCGTTGATCGAAATTCTTTGCTGTGCTGCCGCCGCTATAGACGACGTTGATCGGCACCGTCGCCGAGCGATTGGCGTTGGTTGACCACCAGACGTAAACATCGTAAGACTGCGCGGTTGGAATAGTCGGTGTCCAACGGTAGGTATCTCTCGCACCGCCGCAACTGTATAGCGAATCGGCGCCGAATTTGTCGGTGCCGGTCGATTTACACCACGTACCCGTGAATGTTCTGCCGCCCGCGGCATCGCTCACACCGAGCAGGGCGTTATCGATAACAATTCCCGACGGCGTGCCACCGGCATCGGCCGGCACAATGCGGACGGCATCGGCCGCGCTTTGGCCACCGCTGTCGGAGACTTCAATGTAACCGGCAGTACCAACCGCGAACGCGTAACGGCCATGTAACACCCACTGGCCACCGCCGCCTTTCTGATTGAACGATTTGTTCGCCGTACCGCCACCGTGAACGACTTTAATCGGAACGGCCGCGGAACGATTCGGGTGCGCCGACCACCACACGTAAACATCGTACGACTGCGCGTCGGTAATGTTCGGCGTCCAGCGGTAAGTGTCCAGTGAGGTGCCGCAACTGTAGAGGGAATCCGTGCCGTATTTATTCGCCGCGGTTGACTTACACCACTTCCCTGTAAAGGTTCTACCGCCTGCCGCATCGCTTACGCCGAGCGCGGCATTGTCTAAAATGATCTCGGCCGGCGCAGCAATGGCCGCGCCGCTCAGGTATAAGTGCAATGCAATAAATATGGCAATACAGAAGAAGAACCGAACCGCTCGCCCGGACAGGCGGCGTTGATCCTCGGCTTGAGGATCCGAGATGAAATCGCAACGCATACATACTCCTACTTATTATTAATTCGACAACCCGTGTCTTTACCTTGGCCGAATCGGTCACTTCAAAGACACGCCGCAGACCTATTAACTGTTCACTTCACTACTACCGCTCGACGTAGGCAAGACTTATACCAACTCCAAATATTTTTCCAATTTATCTTTTTAATCATTTAGTTATCGAATAATTTGGCGACTGGATCGGGGTGCTTTGTGGGCCGATTTGTCTCTTATGGGAGACGGGGGGTTCCTCGTCGTCTATTACATTGCTGATTTCATGGGCTTTATGGCTGTCGCAAAAGCGGCACAGTTATGACAGATTTTTGCAATTGGCAAAAAAAATGGGCGCCGAAGCGCCCAGAATTTTGGAGGAGGAAGCAACTAAAGGAGAAACATCAAAACAAACTTAATACCAAACACCCTTCAACATCGACACAACAGAAAAAGCCGGAACCGTGGCACTGCCGCGAAAATGATCAACTGCCATCGTCGCAAGAAAAACCGGAATCAAGATCGCGCTCAGCGCAACGGCTAGCTTTGCCGTCTCACTTGCTACCGTTCGCAACGCGGAGAACATTTGCATCTTGATGACTCTAACGATTTTCGATACTTGAAATAAAGCAAGGGCTGTGCCAGCGCCCGAGGTTGACAGTTAACTATTTGATTAAAAGTATTTATTGGGTTTTCGGCAGGCAAAATTAAGCCTATCGATTGTTAACTTTCGTCGCCCTGGGGCGACGCAAAATGCCGTTTTTCGTCTAACAAGTTGATTACTTGGTAGCTAATTCGTCACCCTCAAACGACAAAGGTGAAGAAATGAGGGGCGAATTTCTCCATCAATGTCGTACAGACGAGCCGTCAACACTGAGCTGCTGAACAACCTTGGTCAACGCAACGACATCGATATGCCCTGCTTCGCACACGTTGGATAGCACAGAGCGGTGAACGCCTCGGACGGGGACGCCACTATTTGTAATCGTCCTCTCGCTGGTGCTTGACAGCGAGAATCACAAGGTTATTACCGGCCAAGTCATGGCGGTAAAGTGCGAGATATCCGCTCGCCCCGAATTCTATGACAAGCTCGCGAAGGCCCGCGTGATTTTCCACGGGACGGCCAATGAGGGGTGTCTCGCTGAACGGTAAAAAAGCGTCACGAATGGCCGCAATGGCGCGCTTCGCCGCAAGTTCATCTTTCCCAAGAAGAAATTGATGAAGGCGTGAAATGTCTGATTGCGCTCGTGCGGAGAGGATTACCTTTACCTGTGGCATTCGGGTATAGGCGTGTTAGGATTTTCTTGCAGCTCATCCACCCACCTACCGAACTGGTCAAGCGTAATGTGCAGGCCCGTTTGTTTGTAGTGATCGTACGACGCTTCGGCCGCATTAATAAAGTTTTGCGCCGCCTCCTCACGACGAATGTAGTCAAGAATCGCCTCCTTCATCAGATAATGGGGCGTACGCTTCATAGTGACAGCAAGCGACGCGATACGCTCACGATCCGATGGATCAAGCTTGATGGTGACGGTGGCGGGAGAGGGTTGTTTCTCAGTTGTGGAGAGGGTCATGGTGTTATCAAGTGATAAGAAGTAACACCTAGTTTATTCGACTTGCGAAGAAAGTCAAAAGAAAGTGAACCAATGCTTTGAAAGCCCAGCATTATTTCATAAAGTATATATATGAACCAATGAGATAGATACACGCCCGCGCTACGAATCTTCTCGCGGGTGAAGGCTTAGCATGTCCGCACGAGTCTACTGACAAACAAAAAAAACGGGCGCACTCGGCGCCCGTAGATCCACAATCCGATCAATGGGAGGAGGTACTACATATGGTAGGCACGCTCGCCGTGCTGCGATTCGTCCAAGCCCTCGCGCTCTTGCTCTTCGGTCACGCGCAGCCCGATGGTGAGGTCGACAATTTTGTACGCGACATACGATACGACGGTAGACCAAACAATCGTCGTCAGTACCGCTGTCAACTGAATCATGAATTGGCCGGAAATCGAGAAATCAGGATTCGCTGCATCTTTGATGTAATCGTAAATGCCCTGACCGCCGAGTGACGGCGCGGCAAAGATACCAGTCGCTAATGCGCCGAAAATACCGCCGATACAGTGCACGCCGAATACATCTAACGAATCGTCGTAACCCAGTTTTGATTTCAGCCATACCACCGCCCACAAGCACAACACACCGGCGATCAAGCCGATCACAATCGCGCCCATCGGACCGACGAATCCGCACGCCGGGGTGATCGCAACCAAACCGGCGATCGCGCCGGAAGCCGCGCCGAGCATGGTCGGCTTACCGCGCATTAACCACTCGCCGAACATCCAGCTTATCGCCGCCGCTGCCGTTGCCAAATGCGTGTTGAGGAACGTCAATGCGCCGAGGCCGTTCGCTTCAAGATTGGAGCCGGCGTTGAATCCAAACCAGCCGATCCACAACATTGATGCGCCGATCATCGTCATGACCAAACTATGCGGCGGCATGGCTTCTTTGCGGTAACCGATACGTTTGCCGATCATCAAGCAGCCGACTAAGCCAGCGATACCGGCATTGATATGCACCACCGTGCCACCGGCAAAGTCCAGTGCGCCCTTGGCCCAGAGCCAGCCGGCCGCATTGGTGACTTGCGCGAGGGTTTCGTCATTGGTGATAGCATCCGGGCCCGCCCAGAACCAAACCATGTGCGCGATCGGCAAATAAGAGAAGGTAAACCACAACACCATGAAGAACAGTAACGCGGAAAATTTCACTCGCTCGGCGAATGCACCGACGATCAAGCAAGGTGTCAGCGCCGCAAACGTCAATTGAAACGCGATGTAAATGTATTCGGGAATCACCACGCCTTTGCTGAACGTCGCTGCGACCGAGCCGGTCGTCACGCCGCTCAAAAACATTTTGCTTAAGCCACCGAAGAAGGCGTTACCGTCGGTAAACGCGACGCTGTAACCGTAGATCGCCCAAAGCAACGACAACAATGAAAACGTTGCGAATACTTTCATCAACATAGACAACATATTTTTCGCGCGCACCATGCCGCCATAAAACAGCGCGAGGCCGGGGATCGCCATCATGATCACCAGCAAAGTCGCGACGATCATCCATGCCGTATCACCTTTATTGGGTGTCGGCGCTGGCGGCGCAGCGGCGGCGGGTGCTTCGGTTGGCGCAGCTTGCGCTGCGGGCGCCGCCGCATCGACGGCCGGTGCTTCCGCTGCTGCAGCGGGCGCGACCTCGGTTGTCGCCGGGGCGGCGGTTTCAGCAGGTTTGGAATCTTCCGCAACAGCCACGGTGCTCATGCCAAAAACCATGAGCAAACTTAACATCAGAAATATTTTTTTAATCACTTTTGTCCCCTTTATATCGCGTCGCTGCCGGTTTCACCGGTGCGAATGCGGATCACTTGCTCCAACTCGAACACGAAAATTTTTCCGTCGCCGATCTTGCCGGTATTCGCGGCTTTCTCGATCGCTTCGATCACCTGATCAAGCAGTTCCGATTTCACCGCGACATCGATCTTAATTTTCGGCAAAAAATCGACGACGTATTCCGCGCCGCGATACAGTTCTGTGTGCCCCTTTTGCCGGCCGAAGCCTTTCACTTCGGTCACGGTGATGCCCTGCACGCCAATGGTCGAGAGCGCTTCGCGCACTTCATCGAGCTTAAAGGGCTTAATTACTGCGGATACCATCTTCATACTTACTCCAATTTTAAAATGTCTTGCTCACCGACAAAACAATGGTCGATCCACCAATGTATTTATCGCCCCGGTTTGTTGCGAGTGTGTAGGCGCTTTTCTTGGCATTGGTGTCGATATACGCCGCGCCGAGAATGTAGCCATTGAAATCGTAGGTCGCGCCCAGCTTCCAATCGGTGTAACTGAAGTCACTGTAATGTTTCACCGTTTGATGCCCCAAATGCCCGACCAAGGTCAATTTGTCCAACCAGGCGTTACCCAACTTAAGTTCGGCAAATGGAAAGCTCGCATTGGCCTCGATATAGGTCGAGCCTTTGGATTTCGGATCGGTCGCGCCGAAGAAGTCCGTGACCGAATACCACAGTTTGCCGCTGATCCATTTCCAATTGCCGCCGACGTTCAGCTCGAATGTATCCCAGCGCTTACCGTTGCTGGTTTTACCGCCCGGATAAAAGTAATACAAGCCACCCGCTGTCAGGCCGATGTCGTCGCTCAGCTTGTAGTTGTAGCCGCCATAAAAGTCCCACTCCATATTCGCGTCAGCATATGAGTAACCACTCACATTCGACGCCCATGTCCCGGCGTATAGGCCGCTGGCGTGCGCGTAGTCGAACCCTCCCTGTACTGCTGGCCGTTTAGCCGTTTGAGAAATACCGCGAAAACGATAGTCGCTGAAAAAACCCAGGTTGCCGGTAATCGTGTGCGGCGATGCGGGCTCGGCCGCAGGCGCAGCAGCATCGTCGGCGTGTGCCGCACCAATGGATAAACTTGCGACGAGCGTCGCGGCAAAATAAGCAAATGGTTGTCTCATAGTTGATCCTTTCTGGTTTCGAAACGTTTTGATCAACTCTTGAGCAGATTCCGTGCCAATAAAAAAATTTATTGAATTCAATAAGTTAAATTAGAGTCGCGTTTTCGGCAAAAACTGCACGCACCGTAATAGGGCATTCAAATTCAGCCTCGCACCTAAACGAAGCGTGGCAGCGGCAACTTGAGCTCCAAGTTCGTAACATCAACGAGTGGGACGAAGCCGGCACATTTCCGCGCGCGCTGTATCGCCGCGCCGCCGAGATCGGCGCGGACGGACTTGGCTACCCGGAGGAATACGGCGGCACCCCGGCGGACATTTTTTACCAGTTGGTTCTGACGGAGGAATACGCCCGCTGCGGTTGCTGCGGCGTCCAGGCTTCCCTCAACTCGCACATGATCGCACTGCCGCCATTGCTCGCGGCCCGGAAGCGATTTGCTCAAGCGCCGCGTGCTGCCGGCCGTGCTGCGCGGTGACAAGATCGCGGCGCTCGCCGTCACCGAGCCCAGCGGCGGTTCCGATGTCGCCGCGACGAAGGCCATGCAATTCTGCGCCGATCAAGCGCGGCAGATTCTCGGCGGCATGGGTTACATGCGCGGCACGCGCAGCGAGCGCATCCTATCGCGAAGTCAAAGTCATGATGATCGGCGGCGGCTCCGAGGAAATCCTCAAAGATCTCGCCGCGCGGCAACTGCAAATTTGAGGTTGCCGAGTGATATGACATGGGATGAACACGAGTTCAACATTTTTACGCTCATCGCTGCGCTGCTGGTGATCGAGTTAATCACCCCGCGGCTATTGATTACTTGGATTTCGAGCGCAACAACCGTTTAGGTAAGGCTATGCCACTACGCCCGCCGCACGCGCCTCCTGGCATAGCATGCTTGTAGAAGCACTATCCATGCGCCTCTCCGGCTAGTCCCTAAATTTTACCAATGCCTATAAAACACAACCGTGTCATTCCCGCCTTTGCGGGAATGACAACTAACACCGTCCATTGTACTAACCACGCGCGGGCGTTTGCCCTACCAACCCGGCAATAAAACCCGCATACCTTAGGTTATGATGACCAACCAAACTAATCCAGGAGCCAATGCATCCTACCTAAACTAAGGAAGCTCTGAATAAGTCGGATTTCGTCGTAATACCGCGTTGCTCACAAAATATATCTCCTTACATATCAAACCCTACCTAAACTAATGCTCCGCGCCTATCTCATTGCGTTTTTGCTTTCCCTCGGCGTCACCGTTTCCAATTCCTTCGCGCGCTTTGCCTACGCGTTGGTGTTGCCGGCGATGCGCAGCGAATTACATTGGAATTACGTGCAGTCGGGCTGGCTCAACACAGCAAACGCCATCGGTTATTTGATCGGCGCGATCCTCGCTCGGCTGGTGATTCGGCACACCGGCAATCGGCGATTGTTTATCGGCGGCGTGTTGTTGACGGCGCTTGCAGTGCTTGCAACAGGATTCACGCGCGATATTTTCTGGCTTGGCTTTTGGCGCATGCTCTCGGGCATCACCGGCGCGATAGCCTTTATCGGTGGCGGTGCGTTGTCCGCCAATGTGCTTCCCAACCAGCCCAAGGTGGCGTCGACCACAACGGCAATTTACTTCGCCGGCGGCGGCATCGGTTTTATTTTGTGCGGCGTGGCGATTCCATTGTTGCTTGATGCGGCGGGCGCGTCGGCGTGGCCGACGGCTTGGATCGGCATGGGCGTCGCGGGCCTGCTGATGTTCGCGTTGTGCGCGTGGGCGGCGCTGCAAATCGAAGAGCCGAATACGCCGACGATCAACGATACGGGCACGGCCGATTCCGCTAGCCATAGCGTAACGCGCCTGCGCGCCGGGCTGCTCGCGTACACCTTGTTCGGGCTCGGCTACATCGCCTACATGACCTTCGTGATCGCATGGATGCGCGATGGCGGCGCCGCGACCTCGCGCGTCATCGCGGTGTGGTGCACCTTCGGCGCGGCCAGCCTGCTCGGGCCGTGGCTGTGGCGCAAACCCCTGCAGACCTGGCCGCCCGCGCGCATGTTAGCCGCGGCGATCGCGATGCTCGCGATCGGCACGCTGTTGCCGCTCGCCTACCCGAGCGACGCAGCGCTGATACTTTCCGCGCTGATGTACGGCACCTCGATGTGGAACATCCCCGGCTCGGTCACCAACCTCGTCAAACGCGCGTTGCCGAAACAGGCATGGGGCGCGGCGGTGGCGACGTTTACGATCGTATTTTCCATGGGCCAAATTATCGGCCCGGTCGCGACCGGATGGTTAGCCGATTTATTCGGATCGCTGCGTGTTGGTCTCGCGCCTGCGGTGGGCGTGCTCGCGGCGGGTGCGCTGATCGCGCTGACACAAAAAGATATCGTGTTTTCAAGTGCCGCGAAATAGCATCGTGCCAGGAGGCGCTTCCTGATTGCCTGGTGGCATGGTATGCCCTGGGAGGTAGTATTCAGGGGCTGGCCTTGGGCCATGCG
>JANOGO010000336.1:0-3013 GCA_031406045.1 Pseudomonadota bacterium | reverse complement strand
GAATGGTCCGGGCGCGATGGCGTTGACGACGATGCGTTCTTGCACTAATTTCGCGGCGAGGCGGCGCGTCAAATAAATCAACGCCGATTTCGATGCGTGATAGGAATAGGTCTCCAGCGGGTTGAGCCGTATGCCGTCGATCGATGCGATGTTGATGACTTTGGCGGGCCGCGCGTCGCTCGCGGCGGCCTTGAGAGCGCTGTGTAACGCCTGAAGAAGAAAGAACGGCGATTTGACGTTGAGGTTCATCACCTTGTCCCAGCCTTGTTCGGGGAAATCGTCAAACGGCTCCGCCCATGCGGCGCCGGCGTTATTGACCAAAATATCGAGATGCGGTTCGCGCCGATTGATTTCGTCAGCCAGCGCGCGGCAGCCCGCGACGGTGGAAATATCCTGCGGTAGCGAAATGCAGGTGCCGCCAGCAGCCGACAACTCCGCGGCCGTGGCGCTGCATTCGTCCGCTTTGCGTGCGGAAATGTAAACCTTCGCGCCGTACTCGATAAAACCGGTCGCGATCATTTTGCCGATACCGCGGGAGCCACCGGTCACCAATGCGGTGCGACCCGCGAGCGAAAATAAATTTTTCATGAAATCATCCCATTTTGCTTACGTTGTCGTGCTCGTCGATTAAATTTTATGTGAGGGCGGCGCGATTGAAGCTCACGCCGTCACGTGCCAAGCTTAACCGAAAATCGGCAGCGGATAATAGTGCTTTGCATTGCCACGCCAGGAGGCAGAACCGGTGCGGCTGCCCACAAAGGATGCCCGAAGAGCCGCATAGATATTGGTTCGTGGCGATAGGGTAGGGTGGATCAAGCGAAGCGGATCCACCAGCAATTGAAAAGCGGGTGGATCCATCCACCCGCTTTTTCAATCCCCGCAGGTTAACGATTGGAAATTTTCTTCGTTTGCGAACGCGGTGAAGAAGCATTGGTATGATGTGACTTGGGTGCGTCGACACCTGGTTCGAGTCTTGGAACGGAGTTGGAGTGAAGTTTTTATTTTGATGGTGGATCCGCTTAGCTTGATCCACCCTACCCGCGGAGACCAATTTGTATTTATTTTTCGACACCGAAACGACCGGCATTCCGAAGAATTATAAGGCGCCGGTGACGGATCTTAAAAATTGGCCGCGCTTGGTGCAGATTGCTTGGCTAGTGACCGATGAAAACGGTGGCGAGATTTCGAGTGCCGAGCATATCGTGAAACCCAATGGCTTTACGATTCCGCCGGACGCGGCCAAGATTCACGGCATCACCATGGAGATTGCGCACGAGTGTGGCGTGGAAATCAATGTTGCTCTGGATGCCATCGTGAAGGACATTGCGTCGGCGCAAACACTGGTCGCGCACAACATGGCATTCGATGAAAAAATTCTCGGCGCGGAATTTTTGCGTGCGGGCTATGCGAATCATTTAGATACCAAGCCGCGTCGCTGTACGATGCAATCGGCGACAGATTTTTGCCGTTTGCCTGGGCCTTATGGTTTTAAGTGGCCGACGCTGAATGAACTTCACCATAAATTATTTCGCGAATCGTTTGTTGGCGCGCATCGTGCGCTCGTCGATGTGCGCGCCTGCGCGAAATGTTATTTTGAGTTAAAGCGATTGAAGATCATGCTGTAACGTCCAGCGACAGATTTATTTTTAACAGCATGGCGGAACCGCATGCTTGATCCGCCCTACCTGAGTGGTTTTGATAGATAGCCTGCGATCCAATATCCATGCGGTTCTTCAGGCGTATTGATCGCTCGAAGAATTACGGCGTAAAGTAATACCGCGTTACATGAAAGAAAATCGGTGCGGCGAAGCTGACGGAATCCATTCGATCCATCACGCCACCGTGGCCTTCGATCATGGTGCCCCAATCTTTTGCGCCGAGGCTGCGCTTGATGGCAGAAAGCGCGAGGCCGCCGAAGAAACCCATCAGCACGATGATAAATGCCATGCCTGCCGATTGCAGCGGCGTGAATGGCGTGATCCACCACATCGCCGCGCCGATGGCGACGGCGCTGGCGCCGCCGCCGATGAATCCTTCGATGGTTTTCGAGGGGCTGACAACCGGCGCGATTTTGGTTTTACCGAATAATTTGCCGAACACGTATTGCATCACGTCGCTCATCTGCACGATCAGCAGTAAATAAAACAACAGCAATACGTTCTGTCCGCTGTCAGAATAACCGGGGACGTCGAGCAGCAACAACGCCGGTGCGTGGCTTACGCAATAAACCGCAATCATTACGCCCCACTGAATTTTCGCGATGCGCGCGAGAAAGTCTTCGACATCGCCCGCCAGTGCAGCGAACGCCGGCAGCAATAAAAATCCGTAGACCGGAATGAAGATCGAGAACAGCGCATACCAATCGATGCCGATTAAATAATATTGCAGCGGTACCAGCAAAAAAAACGACAGTGCGAGCGGATAATAATCGCCGGATTTCGTCGGCGTGAGCGTGATGAATTCGCGCAACGCCAAAAACGAAATGATGCCGAACAAAACCAAGGTCGCATTCCTGCCGATAAAAAATGCCGCGACAAATATCGCGATCATCGACCACCAGGCGCGGGTGCGTTGGTTGAGATTGTCGACAACAGTGCGGCTGCTATCGGTGGTCGCGCGCATTTTCAACAGCATGCCGATGAGAGTTGCGATTGAAAGCAGCACGACTACGCCGCCGATCAGCCAATAGAATTTCTGTTGGACGTTCATGCCAGCGCCACGACTTCACGTCGTGCCCGTTCTAAAAAATTTCCTTTCGTTTCATTTTCGATGGTCGCGAGCGGCGCGCCGAAGCGCACCGTGCAAATGAGCGGCAATGGAAAAAACGTGCCCTTCGGCATCGATCGATGTAAATTTTCTAGGTACACGGGCACTAGTGTAGTGTTGCAATCTTGAGTGAACTTATTATGATCTCGCGGCTCCAATGTTTTACTGTCATTCCGATGTGGAGAACGCCCGTGCGAGTTGCCCCCGAGATTGTACTGACGAGTGATGAGCGCGCTGAGCTGTTGAG
>JANOGO010000333.1:0-4301 GCA_031406045.1 Pseudomonadota bacterium | reverse complement strand
CCCGTTTTAACCGCCTTGTTTGCGGGCACGGTGCTGGCTGCCGGCGCCGGCCTTAGCGTTTCGACTGCTCATGCCGCGAGCCATCGCGAAGCACCATTTATCACTAGCGCGCCGAAAGTCGACGGCACCGATTTTTATATGTTCCGCAGCTACGAGCCGGGCCGCGAAGCTTATGTGACGCTGATCGCCGACTATGTGCCGTTTCAAACGCCGTACGGCGGCCCGAATTTTTTCCAGCTCGAAGAGAACGCGCTGTATGAAATTCACCTCGACAACAATGGCGATGCGAAAGAAGACATCAGCTTTCAATTTCGTTTCAAGAATAATCAACGCGATTTGACCGTCCCAGTCGGCGGCAAAACTATTTCTGTGCCACTGATTAACATCGGCGGTATCACCGGCGGCGAAGCCGACAAGAACGTGTTGAATGTCGAAGAAACCTATTCGTTGACGGTATCGCGCAACGGCCGTCGCGGCGGGGCGAAAGGTGCGGTGACTAATGCGCTGAATGCATCGAAAGTATTTACCAAACCCACCGACAACATAGGCAAAAAATCGATTCCCGATTACAACGCCTACGCCAATCAATTCATTTATAACGTCAATATTCCCGGCTGCACTGCGCAAGGTAAAGTATTCGTCGGCCAGCGCAAAGAGCCATTCTTCGTGAACTTGGGCGAAGTGTTCGATTTGGTTAACCTCAATCCGATCGGCCCGCGTAATGCAAAACCGAACGTGCTGGACGACGACAACATTACGTCGTTCGCATTAGAGGTGCCGATCAGTTGCCTGACGGCCGGCGGCGAAACCGTTATCGGCGGTTGGACCACGGCGAGCCTGCGTCAAGCGCGTTTGCTGAACGCCGAAGGCAAACGTAACAACAAGCATTTCGCTTCACTGGAAGGCGGCGCGTGGACGCAAGTTTCTCGCCTCGGCAATCCGTTGGTGAACGAGGTGGTCATCGGGCTGAAAGACAAAGATCGTTTCAATAGCTCCAAGCCGAAAGATGATGCGCAATTCCTCGACTACGTCACCCATCCGGCCCTGCCGGTGTTGATTAATGTGTTGTTCCCAATCGACGCCACCAAACCGCCGGCGACGCCGCGCAACGATCTCGTGCAAGTGTTTTTGACCGGCGTACCAACGCTGAATCAGCCGAAGAATGTCGTTGGCGCGGAGATGTTGCGCTTGAATACGGCGATCGCCGCGACGCCACGTGCGACGCAAAATGATCTAGGCGTGCTGGGCAATGATCTTGCCGGTTTCCCGAATGGTCGTCGCCCGATTGATGACGTCACCGACATCGCGTTGCGCGCCGCATTGGGTATTTTGAATCCGGCAGGCCCGGATCATCCGGCCGCTGCGGATTTGGTTACCGACGGTACGCAACTTCCCGGCGCAGCCGCCGGGCAGGGTGCAATCGATTTCGGCGCTAGCTTTCCGTACCTGAACGCGCCGATCGCCAGTTCGCCGGTCGCGCAGTAAGCGGCCAGGGAGATGAAAATGAAAGTACATCACTTTGTGGCGCTTCTGTTCTTGGCACTAGCGGCGGGTTGCGGCGGCGGAGGAGGCGACAGCAACAATTCGCAGACCCCGTCGCAAGCATTCGTTGCCGGCGTCCAGGCCGCGGCGGCAACGGAAGCCGACGAAATTGAACCGACCGACATCAGCGCCAGCAAGGAAGCCGATGATGACGACGGCGAAGCGGTAGTGTTGCAGTAATAACCTAAGATGGGGTGCGCCAAGAGGCGCGCCCCGCTTGGCTTTCCAAGAGGCATGCCATGAGAATCATTATCCATGCGGTTGCTGGCTTAGTGCTTTTAGCGATTGTGAATGTTGCGTTTGCTAAACCCTATGTTCCGGCGAGTGACAGCGCTATCCTTGAGCGCTTGCCCTACAAAGCAGGCGACGCCAGCCAGCGCGAGTTGCGGCGCTTAAGCCGAGCCTTGCGCGATGCGCCGAGCAATGCAGCGCTCGCCGCCGATCTCGCACGGCGCCACATCGAGCAGGGGCGAGCGACCTCCGATCCACGATTTTTTGGTTACGCGCGCGCGGCGTTAAGTCATTGGTGGGATGCCGCCGATGCGCCGACAGAAATTCTGGTGCTGCGCGCGACCTTGCATCAAAATCAACATCGCTTCGATCAAGCCTTGGTTGATCTCGACCGCGCATTACAGCGCGCGCCGAATAACGGCCAAGCGCGGCTGACTAAAGCAGTCGTGTTGCAAGTGCGCGGCGAATTTGCCACGGCGTTAACCGAGTGTCGTGCCCTGGCGCACCTCGCTGATCCGGTCGTTGTCGTTACCTGTATCGCCGCCATGCAAAGTCTCAACGGTGAATTAAAATCTAGCTACGCACGACTCATTCAAATGGCCGATCGGCTCGATCACCAATCGCCGGCGTTGCGTGCCTGGGTCATGTCGTATCAAGCCGATATGGCGACGCGTTTAGGCGAATGGCAGCGCGCCGAAACCCACTACCGCACCGCGTTAGCCGCGGATCCGAGTGATGCGTTCTTGCTCGCTGCCTACGCTGATTTGCTGCTAGATCTAAAACGGCCGCAAGAAGCGATCAATTTGCTCAAAGGCCAAGAGCGTGCCGATGGATTGTTGCTGCGCTTATGTTTGGCGCAACGCGCTGCCGGCGATAAAGCATGGCACGAGTCGCGCGACTTGCTTGCGGCAAGATTCGCCGCTGCAAAACTACGCAACGATCGCGTGCATCTGCGCGAAGAAGCGCGCTTCATGTTGCATCTGATGGATCAACCCGAAGCTGCCCTCGCGCTCGCGCAAGAAAATTGGGCGATCCAAAAAGAACCCGCCGATGCAAGGTTGGTATTAGAGGCATCGCGGAAGGCGAAGATTCCGAGCGCAGCGGCGCAGGTGCGCGAATGGCTGGCGAAGACGCGGCTTGAATCGCTAGACCTTCGAGGGACTTAGGTAATTTGTAGAGCGGGCGCATGTGCGCACCAAAGCATGTCATTCCCGCGTGCCCAAAGGGCAAGCGGGAATGACAGCCAAAATCACTGATCGCCGCGCAAGCAGCTTGAGCATAAATTAGAGAAAAATTATCTTCCGCTCGGCGATACTAAGGTTCGCTGCACCCAGCCGCTGAAATCCGACGAATCGATCCGGACAAAACCGTTTTTCGCTTCGCCGGTAGCGACCAGTTCATCGGTTTTTTTCAACGTGGCAACCACGGAACTGTCTTTCGACGGTTCGGCGAACACCTTGACGTTAGCGATTTTCGCCGCCAACATTTGGCCTGCTTGCTGCGGCGCTTCGGCTTTGGTGGAGGCCGCCGCGTTGGCATCGCCGGCCGCACTGCTCTTTTTGATCAACTGCGGTTGATCGCGAATGGCGAGCACGACTTTGTTGTAGTTATCCAGGAAGCTTGCGGCGATTACTTTACCTTCCGGCGTGTTGGTGTAGCCGCCGAGCGAACCGACTGCGCCGCCATCGAATCCCCAAGCGCTTATGCTGAAATCGGTCTTGGTGGCTTTGCCCTCCGCCGCCGCAACTTGTATGCTCGAGCGCACGTCAGCGACCAAAATACTCGTCGCCGCTTCTTTGAACTTGAGCCCACCTGCGAGCGCGCCGACGCCGGCCGGTGCACCCAAGCGCCGGAGGAGCCCGCCGACTGCACCGCCGACACCGCCGCTGTTAGACGACGCGATTTGCACGTCCGGCGTCATAACAAAGTCGGCAGCTTGCATTTGGCCTTTGCCGACATTCGATTCCGCGCGCATTTCGCCGGACTCGGCGAGCGCGCGCTCTTGCTGCAAATTTTGCATCGCGACGCCGCGCTCGACCACGTCAAAGCAGCCGGACTGCTGAATCATCATGCGCAGCAGCGCGGCCGGCGAACCAAGTCCATAGCTGCGAATATGTCCCCAGCCATGTTGCGGCTCGGCGACCGCGAGCGCACCAAAACTCTTACTGCATTTTTCCACCTGGGCGCCAGCCTCGTCGGCGGCCCAGCCCATGCTCGCACTCGTCATCAGGACGCCAGCCATGGCGAGGCATTGAATTCCGCTTTTTGACATATTTTCCTCACTTAAAATTCGTCGATATTGACGTCGCGCCAACTCTTGGAACGAGATTTTCGCGTGATGATGACTATAGCGCTGGGCTGGTAGCCGGTCAACGGCTCACCTAAGGCCACGGTAAATTTGTTCTCAAGAACCGCATGTCGTGGGAGCCGAGTTCTTTGTCATGCGCAAGTAGTCGAAGACGAGGCGCGTGCGGAAACTGAGTTTGCGCATCAACGCTGCGATGGATTGAGACGGTTTCTGGAATGAC
>JANOGO010000328.1:0-29497 GCA_031406045.1 Pseudomonadota bacterium | reverse complement strand
CGGGAATTATGATTTTTGGTTGAGGTATTTGCTGTTCGGAAAATTTTTCTGTAGGACTTAGGTCGCGTCTGCGGCGAGATCGTTGAGCCCCATCGCGCGGTAAGATTTTGCCATGATGCTGAGTGCTTGTTCGAGCGCAGGTGCTTGCGGGTAAGTGTTGAGGGCTTCTTGCGCGCGGTTCGCCGCGGCAACATAAGCCCCGCGGCGGAAATAATAATCGGCAACTTTGACTTCGTGGGTGGCAAGCGCGTTAACCAGGTAATTCATGCGCTTGGTTGCGTCGGGCGCGTAGCGGCTTTCGGGAAAGCGCGTAACTAATTCGCGAAACGTATCGAACGAATCTTTCGCCGCTTTCGGATCGCGCTCGGCTAAATCATCGGTGGAGAAAAACCCCAACGGTCCGAGGTCGTCGCGGAAATTACATAAGCCTTTTAGATAAAAAGCGTAGTCGACGTTGGGATGGTTCGGATGCAACTTAATAAATCGATCCGCCGCCGCCAATGCTTGCGGCACTTCGTCGGCTTTGTAATAGGCGTAGGCTTCGTCGAGCTGCGCTTGCTGCGCGAAGCGGCCATAGGGATAGCGCGCTTGCAACGTCTCAAGCAGCTTGATGCCTTTCTCGTTATTGCCGCTGGCGATTTCCGATTTCGCTTCGGAATAAATGCGCTGCGGCGACCAATCTTTGGTCGGGTCGGGTTTGTCTTGATTCAAACCACAGCCCGCGAGCAGCACGCCGTGCAGCGATAGGACAAGAAACGATATACTCAAGCGCATGGCAATATCCATCGAAAATGATGTCGCAAAAACTGAAGCGAATTATACCGTATCGCCCCCGGAGGACGAGGTAATTAGTTTCATCATTCCTGAAGAATGCGCCGGTATGCGCTTCGATCAAGTGCTTGCCAAGATGATTCCGCAACATTCGCGCAGCCGTTTGCAAAGTTGGATCAAGGCGGGTTTCATCGAGATCAATCGCGTCGACGCAAGTGCGAAACTTAAAGTATTCGGCGGCGAGCAGGTCAAAGTAAAGCCCCAGGCGAGCGCCGCAGAATTATCGTTTCGCGCCGAAGAAATAGATTTGGATGTCGTTCACGAAGATGAAACATTGATCGTGATTAACAAACCGCCGGGGCTGGTGGTGCATCCCGGCAGCGGCAATTGGGAAGGGACCATGTTGAATGCGCTGCTGCATCATGCGCCCAGTCTAAAAACTTTGCCGCGAGCCGGCATCGTGCATCGGCTTGATAAAGATACCAGTGGTTTGCTGGTGGTCGCAAAAACCTTGGAAGCGCAGACGCATTTGGTGCGGCAACTGCAAGGCCGCACGGTTACGCGCGAATATTTGGCGATTGTCGAAGGTGTAGTGTTGGTCTCGGGAAGCGTCGATGCGCCGATCGGCCGCGACCCGCGCGACCGGCTGAAAATGGCGATCGTGCCGAATGGTAAACCTGCGGTTACGCACTATCGTCCGATGGAAAGTTTTGCGCAAAACACATTGATTACTTGCAAATTAGAAACAGGACGCACGCATCAAATTCGTGTGCATATGCGCTCGATCGGCCATGCCCTGTTGGGTGATAGTGTTTATCGCGGTAAGCCGCGGGCGCTGCATCCGGAACTACAAAAACACATCAAAGCATTCGGTCGGCAGGCGCTGCATGCAACGCGCTTAGGGCTAATTCATCCGCAGTTAGCGCGACCGATGGAATGGCATGCGCCACTTCCAGCCGATATGGCCGACCTGCTCGACGTGTTGCGACAGGAGGCTGCCTGAGCATCATTCGCGATTGGATCACACCCGATTGGCCGGCGCCGCCGCGCGTAAAAGCGTACGTCACCACGCGCGCCGGCGGCGTCAGCCGCGCGCCATTCGCCGGCTTAAATCTCGGCGATCATGTCGGCGATGCGCCGGGCGATGTCGCATCGAATCGTGCGTTGTTAGAAGTCTATTTGCCGTCGGAACCGGTGTGGTTACGGCAGGTTCATGGGACCAACGTCGTCGCGGCAGACGCCGTTGAAGCCGGTGTTGATGCCGACGGCGCGTACAGCGCAAACGCCGGAACCATCTGCGCGATACTCACCGCCGATTGTTTGCCGGTACTAATTTGCGATCGCAATGGCAGCATCGTCGGTGCCGCCCATGCCGGTTGGCGCGGCTTAAGTCAATCGATCGTCGAAAAAACCATCGCCGCGATGCGTGTGCCGCCGCCCGAGCTACTAGTCTTTCTCGGCCCCGCGATTGGACCCGCGCACTATGAAGTTGGCGACGATGTCCGCAATGTATTCATACGCGATGACGAAAATGCAGTGACCGCGTTCTTGCCGACGGTGAATGGAAAATGGTTGGCGAACCTTTACGAATTGGCTCAGCTAAGATTAAGGCGAATCGGTGTGGAAGAAATCTATGGCGGGGATCTGTGCACTTTCGACGATAGCGAACGATTTTATTCTTATCGGCGCGATGGAACAACCGGCCGCATGGCGGCGCTGATTTGGTTGGATGCGAAGGAAAAGTAAATTAGTAAGGTTGGTTCAGCTGTCATTGCGAGGAGCGCAGCGACGAAGCAATCTCGTATTTTTCAGCGCCGCAAAAAGCGAGATTGCTTCGTCGCAAAAAGCGCTCCTCGCAATGACAACGAAAAGAACTAGCCTGTTGCAAACATGAGTGCTAACTTGCGCTTGCGCCGAACCTAACGCTTTGGAGTTGCTTCACAGCATTTCAAACTGACCAAAGTTAGTCACCACCACATCACGCTCCAACGCCTTGGCGTGAAACCGAATCGGATTTTCTTTGCGCCAAATTTCCGTACGAATCGTTTCACCCGGATAGACCGGCGCAGTAAAGCGAACACCCTGATGCCGAATTCGATCAGGCTGATAGTCACAAAGCGTTTTCAATAATGCATGACCAACCACGCCAAAAGTGCCCAGCCCGTGCAGGATAGGTCGCTGGAAACCCGCGTCCAGCGCGGCTTTCGGCAAGGCGTGCAAAGGATTACGATCGGCGAGTAGGCGATAGAGCAGGGCTTGTTGCGGCAACGTCGGTAAATCGCAAATCAGATCCGGCGCAGTGACCGGCATTGGTTTTGGGGGCGGTGTCGCGAGATCGCTGATGCCATCCTTGGCGCTAAATCCGCCGTTGCCGCGACAAAATGCGGTGTGGTTCACGGTGGCTAATAGGTCACCGCTTTTCTTGTCGAATAACTCTTTGTCGTAAATGATGACCGCACCTTTGTTCGCGCCTTTATCGATCACGTGGCGCATTGTGTGGCGCGAAAAAACCGTTCCGGCAACGGGCAACGTTTTATGCAACGTGACGGCTTCTTCACCGTGAAGAAGCAATGTGGCATCGATGCCGGTGCGCGGATCGGTCATCCAAAAACCGGGATAGCCAAGTACAACCGCCATGGTCGGCATTGCTTGCAGTTCGTATTCAGTCACAAAGCGCAGCGCGCGCTCGTCCATCGGATCGTGGCCGACGCCCACGGCCAGCGCGTAACGCATCGTATCTTCCGCGCTGTAGGTATGTTCGATTTCTGGGAACGACCAGTTTTTTAAGGTTTGATAATCAATCGTCATCATTGTTTGTCATTCCCGCGTAGGCGGGAATCCATGTTGACTTTGCACAGGCCAAATGGATTCCCGCTTTCGCGGGAATGACAATTGATGTGTGACCGTAAACTTCCTCAAATTCGCCTCAGTTCGACCAGGCCATCTGCGGCGAATACCATTTGTATTTCGTTTTCATTCTTTGGCAAGACCATCACCGGATTGAGATCAATCGACGCAATACGATCCTGCGTCGCCGTCAAAATTTCTCCGACACGCACCGCCATGCGTGCGAATGCTTGAACATCAGTCGCAGGCTCGCCGCGAGTGCCGCGTAGAATCGGCGCGATGCGCAAACCATCGAGCGCACTTAGTACGTCCGTGATGGTGAACGGCGCGAGCAGTAACGCGAAGTCTTGCAGTGCTTCGACATATTTCCCGCCGTCGCCGACCATGACGACCGGCCCGAATTGCGCATCGATGCGTCCGCCGATCATCAGTTCGCGCTGTGGTTTGACCATAGTCGCGACGATCGTGCCTTCGTCTTTGGCGCTCAATTCTGATAATTTTTTCTTGATGATCGCGAAACATTCCAGCGCCCGCGTTTCGTCGCCGACATTCAGAAATACCAAGCCATGTTCCGATTTATGCGGCACGTCCGGCGATGACGCTTTGATCACAAGCGGTTTTCCGAGTGCGCGAAACGCGTCGCAAATTTCCACTTCGGTTTTGCAGACGCGGAACGGCACAGTCGCGATGCCATTGTCGGAAAGCCACGCCAAGCTTGCCGCTTCACTGAGGTATTGCTGCGAGGCAATAAGGACGGGCATCACCGGCAATGCTGCTTGTATAGGAAGGCGGGGAGCGCCTTCCCAGCCGGTGAATGTTGCAAGGCGAGCTAATGATTCCATCGCGATTTGCTCATCCGAAAAACTCGGCACGCTTACTTTTTTGAATTCGTTCACCACTTCCGCAAGCGGCGAGGCGAACGCCAACGGCTTGCCGGTCTGCTCGATGAAGGTCGCCGCGGCGCGCGCGTAACTCGGCACATCGTAGCCTTGGCCGGCGACCGGGATCGCCGCCATCACCATGTCGACTTCGTCGTCCGCGCCGATGACAGCGAGGGCCTTTCCGAACAAACTGCTGTCGGTCAACAATGATGCCGTGAGATCGATCGGATTAGCTGCGGTGGAGAATCCCGGCAATAGTTCTTTCAATTTCTTGCGTGTGGCTGGGTGCAATTTCGCGAGCGGCAACTTCAAATCGTCCGCTGCGTCGGCCGCCATCACGCAACTCGCGCCGCTGTTGCTCAACATCACGATACGCCGGCCGCGCGGCCGCCGGCCCGATAAAAATAACTCGGCGCTATTCACTAAATCGCCGACGTCGCGCGCGCGCAAAATGCCATGTTTTTCCATGAAGGCATCGACGATGCGATCTTCCGTCGCCATCGCGCCGGTGTGAGAGCTTGCCATTTGTGCGCCGCTTTGGGTACGGCCTGCTTTCAACGCGATGATTGGAATATCGCGCTCGCGCGCTTTTTCTGCGGCGCGAGCGAGCACAGCGGGACGATTAAAATTTTCCAGATACAACAATAAAAGTTTTACACCATCGTCGTCGATCACGGCGTTGGCGATGTCGGCGACGCAAAGATCCGCTTCATTGCCGGTCGCGTGTACGTGGCGCACGCCGATGCCGCGATCGCGCAACAAAGCATAGGGAACGACGGACAATGCGCCCGATTGACTGACAATCGCGACGGGGCCATCGGCGGGCGGGCGTTCCAGAAACAAGGTCGAAAAACTCGTCACCGCGCCGCAAGAAAAATTCGCCAGGCCCTGGGAGTTCGGCCCGATCATGCGCATTCCCGCGCCATGGGCAATGCGCACCATTTCGTCTTGCATCGCGCGGCCGGCGGCGCCGGTTTCGCCAAAGCCCGATGCGGAAACGACGATGCTCTTTGCGCCCATTTTCCCGGCCTCGCGAACGGCTTGCAGTGCTGCGTCACCGCCGACGGCGAGCAGCACGCAGTCCGGCGCTTCGGGTAACGATTCTAAATTCGGATAGGATTTAATTCCTTGCACTTCGCTGCGCGCGGGATTGACCGGAAATAATTTTCCGCGGTAGCCGAAGCGCTGCATGAAATGAATCGGTCGACCGCCGATTTTGTTTGGATTATCCGACGCGCCGACGATGGCGATGGAGCGCGGCGATAGTAAAAGGGAGAAATCAAAATTGGTCATAGCGGTTCGAAGCGCGGAATGGAACGGTTATGGTGAGCGAAAAATGTGACGCGCACTCGGTCGCCGATTTTAAGCGTGAGATTGGCATGTGCCATCAGTCGAACGCCTTCGTCCAAGTCCACCAGCGCGATGGCATAGGGCGCGAGCGCGCGGAACTCATCGGTCGGTGCGCGCTCGACACGTGTCGCGCTGTAAATCGTGCCGATGCCTTTTGATGTTTGCCATTCAACGTGGTCGCTGCTACAGATTAAGCAGTGGCCGCGCGGGAAAAATTGCGCGTTGTTGCAAACGGCGCAACGTTGGAAGCGTAATTCGCTTTCGTTGCAGCCGGTCCAGAAATGTTGGGCGTTTGTGTCCATTAGTGGCGCTTCTCCCTCATCCCCACCCTTCTCCCCGAGGGAGAAGGGAGAAATCCCGCCTCCCTCGGGGAGAGGGTTAGGGTGAGGGCATGCGTGGAAAAATTCACCTACTTCTCCCTCTGCAAAATCATCCCAACATGCGCCGACATCACGCCGCCGTCGGCATGCACATAAGCCCACTCGCGCTCGGCGATCTGGCGCGCGCCGGCGTTGCCGGATAACTGCAACACGGCTTCCACCAAATGCGCCATGCCACCGGCGACACCGCAATGGCCGTAGGATAACAAGCCGCCGTGCGTATTGAGCGGCAGCGAACTTTGCGGCGAGAAATCGCCATTTCGCACTTTCGCCGCTGCTTCACCACGGGCAGCGAAGCCGATTTCTTCCAGCAGCATCATGATCGTAATTGTGAACGAATCATAAATACCGAGATAACCGATTTGCGCGCGCTCAATGTGCGCTTCGCGCAACGCCAAGCCTGCCGCGGCTTTCGCACCGGTCGCATGAATATCTTTGATTTGGCTAACATGTTGGTGGCGATGGGCTTGGCCTGCGCCGCGAATGCGAATGGCTTTTTCGCCGGTCGGCTCCAACGAAACGACGACGGCTGCCGCGCCGTCCGATATCGGGCAGCAATCGAGCAATTTTAGCGGCGACGAAATGGATTTGGATTTCAACACCGCATCAACATCGATCGGTTCGCGCTGATGGGCGCCGGGATGAGTGATTGCATTTTGGCGCATCAACACGGCGAATTCCGCAAGGTCGCTTTCGTTCAGTCCATGCTCATGCAAATAACGCGCAGCGAGCAGCGCGTAATAAGCCGGCACCGTCGGGCCGAATGGCACTTCGTAATCGGCGTGACCCACTTGCGACAGCGCTTGGATGGCCATATCGCGCGTCTGGCCGGTGAGGCGATTTTCGCCGGCGACACACAACACATTTTTGCAGCGGCCGCTACGAATTAACTCGCGCGCCAACATCACCATTGTCAATCCACTTGCGCCGCCCGATTGGATCGCGTGGCAATAGTCCGGCTGAATACCGAGAGTTTCTGCGACTAAGTTGGCCAACATCAAATGCGGGAACGTCGTTGCGTAGCCGGTTAGCAAACCGTCGATTTGTGAGGTTTGCAATTGCGCATTGTGCAATGCTTCACGCGCCGCGACAGTCATCAGGCCGAGCGCGCTGCTGCCTTCGTGACGACCGAAGGAGGTGCAGGCAATGCCGGTTATATACGCCATTGATAGTGGATTCTAATTTGCATCATTACTTTTTCATTGTCGTCCCCGCCAAGGCGGGGATCCCGTATCGTTCAGGCTAAAGACGCTGGATTCCCGCCTTCGCGGGAATGACGAGGTGGTTATGATTTCGACTACTGGCAGTATGCCACGGCGTAAAGCATGGGAGTAGCTAAGCCAGAACCCGCTCCCTGCTTGCCTGGTGGCACGGTATGCCTGAAGCACCGCACCCAGCCTGCCTCTTAGCAAGGCTTCAAAAAACTAGAGCGGCAATGGCGATCTGAACTTCATTTCTTGCAATGCTCGTTACATTGCGATCGTGAGATATTCACTGCGCGGATCGGTTGCTTGCAATCGCCGCAACCGGGCGCTCAGCGACCAAATGACATTGCGCAAATTCCTTCTCCGGCACCGGGTGACCAAACCAATATCCTTGCATTTCGTGGCAGCCGATCCGCTTCAGAAATTCTTCTTCCTCCGCCGTTTCGACGCCTTCGGCGATGACGCCTAGTTCCAAGCTTGTTGCCATCGCGACGATGGCTTTGACGATGGCGCCATTACGGTTATTGTGCGGCGCCTGACTAACGAACGAGCGATCGATTTTTAGCGCATTAACCGGCATTCGCTGCAGATAATTCATCGACGAAAACCCGACGCCAAAATCGTCGATGATGATTTTGATGCCCATCGCACTCAAATCGCCCAAGATTCCCGCGCTGACCGCGGTATCCTGCATAAAAACGGTTTCGGTGACTTCTAACTCGAGGTCGCGTCCCTCCAGGCCATGCCGGGTCAGCGCTTCGTGAATTTCCGCGACGATTTCCGCCCGCACAAAGTGCAGCGCGGAAAGATTGACGGCGATCGGAATGCGCGGCAATCCCATGTCGCGCCATGCCCGTTGCCGCCAGCAGGCTTGATCGATGACCCATTTGCCCATCGGAATGATGAAACCGCTTTCTTCCGCGATGCCGATAAATTGGTCGGGTAAGATCAATCCCTGTACCGGATGATTCCAGCGGATCAGCGCCTCGCAGCCGACCACTTGATTAGTGCGCGTATCGATTCGCGGCTGGTAATGTAAGACGAATTCGCCACGCGATAGCCCGCGCCGCATCGCAACGTCGAATTCGAGTTTTGCAAGCGTGCTTTCGTTCATCGAACGATCGTAAAATTGATAGCCGTTGCGCCCCATGCTTTTTGCCGCATACATCGCGGTATCGGCATTTTTGATCAATTCCGATGCGTCGGTTGCGTCGGTCGGATAAAGCGAAATGCCGATGCTGGTGGACGCAAATAATTCTTGTCCTTGCAGTTGCACCGGTTCGGCAAACGCCCGAACGATGCGCTGCGCCACCCGGCTCGCTTCATCGGCATTTTTTAACGGCCCGATGAGCATGGTGAATTCATCGCCGCCGAAGCGCGCCACGACTTCCTCGCCACGCGCACTGTGGCGTAAGCGCGCCGCAATCTCGCGCAGCAAATGATCGCCGTTGTCGTGGCCGAGCGAATCGTTGATGCGTTTGAATTTATCTAAATCGAGGAACAATACGCCAATCATTGTGCCGCTGCGCTTGGCGCGGAGCATCGCGCGTTCTAATTCTTCGCGAAAAAGTAGGCGGTTGGGCAAGCCGGTGAGCGGGTCGTACAACGCTAGTTTTCGAACCTCGATTTCCATCCGTTTACGTTCAGTAATATCTTGCGCGGAACCGGCCATGTAGGTCGCGCGGCCATCGGAACCATACCGAGTTTGCGATTGGCCATGAAAATATCTCACGGCGCCATTGGGCAGCAGCACGCGAAAATCTTGATTAAAAGGCTTTTGGCCTTTCAATGCGGCGATAAATGCCTGGCGAATTGATTCGCGGTCATCGGGATGAACCAATTGCCAAAATGATTCGATCGAGTCGATATCACCCGAAACGCCGAAGTCGCGAAAGGTTTCGTTGGACCACGATAATGAGCCGCGGCCGATATCCCATTCCCACGCAGTGAGCCCGGCCAACCGCTGCGCTTCGACTAATTTCGCTTGGCTGGTCGCCAGCGCTGCCACTGCGTTGGTGGCGCGCAAAATGTAACGAACGCGATGGGCCAGCAAGTGCCAGCGAATCGGCTTGGTAATAAAGTCCGTTGCGCCGACCGCGTAGGCGCGGTCGACCGCGTCGGCGTCTTCCAATCCCGTCATCATCAACACCGGTGTTTCGGCGAGCTCTGGCAATGATCGCAGCGCGGCGCAGACCTCGAAGCCATCGCGAATCGGCATGAGCACATCGAGCATGACCAGGTCCGGCGCGAGCCGCCGGATCGCCTCAAGGCCGGCGTTGCCATCAATCGCTTCTTCGACCCGAAAGCCTGCCGCTTCGAGCGTTTGCCGGGCAAATAGGCGCGTCAAATCTTCGTCGTCGACGATTAATATCAATGGCGCGCCAGCGCTCATTTCACTAGGCGGAAATGGCGTCATCGCGATAGTCGATCATGGCGGCGCGGACCGCACCATATTCTTGCCGCAGCAGCGACACCGTTTGCAGCGCGGTTGTTTCGCCGCCGCGCGCAACTATTTCCAGCTCACGTGCCAGCCGAGACAGTTCATAGGCCCCAACATTGGCACTGGCAGACTTGAGCGCGTGCGCGGCAATGCGCAAAGCGGCGGCATCACTATTACTTACCGCTTGCTCCGATTGATCCAGTAATCGCGATACGCTTTTTTCAAACGTCTCGAACACGCGCTTACGCATCGCCCCGCCGCCGCCGGGTCCCTGCAATGCGACCAGGTGATCGAGCGCGCTGGGATCAAAGGTTTTTTCTTTTCCGGACGAAGCGTGATGCTCTACCATAGGTTCCGAATTCGCCTTCACCGGCGGCAACGTGGCGGTTGTTTTTCCGCCGAGCCAATGTGAAAGTATTGCCAGCAACGCCTGCGCTTTGTAAGGTTTTGCGATGTAGTCGTCGAACCCAGCAGCCAGGCACGCTTGGCGATCTCCGGCCAGGGCGTTTGCCGTGACCGCGACGATAGGAACGCGTTGCATGATCGGATTAGCACGATTCGATTGCTCGATTTCGCCGGCGCGGATGCGCGCGACGGCTTCGAAGCCATCCATGTTCGGCATCTGACAATCCATCAAGATCAAATCATAGGTTTGCTTCGACCACGCCAGTACGGCCTCTGCGCCATCATTGGCGATATCGGTGTCGAGCTTCAAATAAGACAATATCTCCGACGCGACTTCCTGGTTGACCGGGTTATCTTCCGCCAATAAAATTCGCCCGCGTAGTTGCGGTAAAGATTCCACCGGCGCCGGCGTGATCGTCGGCGCGATGCGCGTTCCACTGAGCACCTCGACAATCGCATCGTACAAATCCGATTGCCGCGCCGGCTTGCTCAAATAGGCGGCGATGCCCGCGGCGTGTGCTTCCTTCGACTCGCCGGCCGCGCCCAGCGACGTTAGCATGATCAAGCCCGTGCTGTTCAGCGCCGTATCATTTTTTATCGATCGTGCCAACTCGATGCCATCCATCCCCGGCATACACATATCCAGAATGGCGATTTGGAACGGCTCGTTGCGTGCCGCAGCGGTGCGTAGCGCCGACAGGGCCGCCGCGCCGCCGTCGACGCCGGTGCCGTGCATGCCCCAGGCGAGCACTTGTTCTTGCAATATGGTCCGGTTAGTGGCGTTATCGTCGACCACCAGAACCTTTGAGCCTTCCAGCGCCGGAATCGATTTCAACGGTTGCGATTCCCATCGAGCGCCTTGTAACGGCACCACGACAGTGAACAGCGATCCGCGGCCCACCTCGCTTTGCGCGCTTATTTCACCGCCCATTAACTCGACTATGCTGCGCGCGATGGATAGCCCAAGGCCGGTGCCGCCGAAGCGCCGCGTCGTCGAGCTATCGGCTTGCGTAAATGCGTCGAAAATGCGACCGAGTGCGGTGTTTGAAATGCCGACGCCGGTGTCGCGCACACGAAATTCCAGCCAAGTCGCATCCGCCGAAGCTCCCGGTGCCGGATCGGTATTACGATTAATTTCCACCACCACTTCGCCGCGCTCGGTGAATTTGACGGCGTTATTGACCAGGTTGCTGAGAACTTGGCGCAGGCGCGCCGAGTCGCCGCGTGCCACCGTCGGAACGTCGTCGCCGAAACGATAGGCGATCTCGATGTGTTTTTGGTGTGCGCGTTCGGCAAACAACTCGACCGCGTGTTGAACCAGATCGCGCAAATTAAAATCGATCTCCTCGAGTTCTAATTTTCCGGCTTCGATTTTGGAGAAATCGAGAATGTCGTTGATGATCGAGAGTAGCGATTCCGCCGATTGGTAGGCGGTTTGCGCGAAGCGGCGTTGGTTGTCGCGCAGTTCTGTTTTGAGCAGTAATTCGTTCATACCGAGCACGCCGTTCATCGGCGTTCGTATTTCATGGCTCATGTTCGCAAGGAATTGCGACTTGGCCTGATTGGCGGCTTCCGCGATCTCTTTCGCGTTCACCAGTTCCTCAGTGCGCTGCGCTACCTCTTGCTCCAAATGATCGCGGTGCACGACTAGTTCGCGGTCGCGTTCTTCAATTTCGCCGAGCATTCGATTAAAGCCTCGGATCAATTGGCCGATCTCGTCGTCGGCGGTCGCGCTCGCCCGCAGCGAATAGTCGCGATTCGCCGATATCCGCTGCGTCATTTCGGCTAAGCGCAACACCGGGCCTGAGATTGTGCCTTGCAGTTTGGCCGCTAAAAAATAGGCAACCAATAAACTCAATATCGCCAGCCCGATCGCGATCCATAGGTCGTGGCGAATTTCGCGCAGCGCGGGCGTTAAATCGATCATGACATCGACGTCGCCGATATGTTCTTTGTCCAACATGATCGGCACGGTGAGCATCGAGTGGTCGGCGAACATCGATGCGGCTTGCGGCGACGGGCCGGATTTGCCAACGAACGTTTCCCAGTCTTTTTGTAATATGCCGATATCGTCGCGCCGGTACAGCGCGCGCAGGCTGCCATTTAAGTCCGATATCTGCGCCGCCAGCACGTCGCGATTGGCCCGCAGCGATTGGAGTGCTTCCAGCAGCGACTCTTGATTGTTGAACACAATCGCGGGAGTTGCATTGATGCCGACGACTTGGGCCAAACTGCGGAAAAAACGATCGTCATCGGACTGGTTATGCAGTATCGACTTGATCGTCAGCACGCCGAACAATATGGCAAGACTGACGCCGGAGGTGAAGGTGATGATTGCGATCAGTTTTTGCCGCAACGGCAGCGTTTGGAAAATTTTTATCATTATTTGGTTTTCCCGCGCACGCCACGCGCGACTTTTAGTAGTTGTGCACTGATCTTGAGATCCGCCAGATGCGCGGCGTCGAGGTTGACGTCGAAAGCGACGTTGTTGTCGGACACCGACAATCCAATTACTCCGCCGGCATCGACGAATGCCGGGATGTCGCTGACAGTCAACACGCCTTTGCCCACCTCGTTTAATATTTTCGCGACATGGATACTATCGGCGCTGCAAATGAACACCACGTGGCAAGAGGCAAGCTGTTTGAGTTTTACGTCGCGCTTGACGACAACTTCGCGTCCCTGCGCCGATTTGCCTTTTAGGCCGGCGAGCGCATCGTCGAGCGAACTCTCGCCGGACACGCATATCGTGATCGATGGTTGAGCGGAAAATTCCGGTTCGGGCCAAGAAACGAATTTTGCAAAATTAAATAAGAACGCCACTTTAATTTTTGCTTCCGCGTCCTCGGCGGCCGCGCCCAATGGGCTGGCCGCTGCGAGCAGGATCGCAGCGATCATGGCGAATCGTATGAACACAACGATGGGTGAGTTCGCGGCCGGCATCAGAAACGATAAATCACTTTCGCACGATAATTTCTGCCTTCTTGGGGAACGGCCAGCACCGCGTCGTCGTAGTCGTTCGACGCCGGATCGCCGTAGTGTTTATCGGTAAAGTTATAAACGCCGGCGGAAATATCGAAGCCTTTAAGCCAATTGCGCCCGGTAAAAGTCAGGTTGCCGAGCGCATAGCCTGGAACTCGATCGCCATTGACGTTATTGCTCGTGCCGACATATTGCGCTTCGAAACCGACTGTGAGCTTGTCGGCGAATAGTGGTGCGGTTAGATTGAGTTTCGCGATTTGCTTCGGGGAGTTGGGTAACGTGGCGCCGGTTTCGGTGTCGCGTGTGCGCTGAAAGCTATAGCTGGCACGGCCTTCCAAGCGAGACCATTTAGCCTGAAGTTCCAGATCGAGACCGTTGGCGTTGACTTTGCCAGTATTTTGAAAAATGAGTAAGCCATCATTCGGGTCGGGTGCCTGGGTAATCAAACCGTTAATCTGATAGCGATATGCGGAGACCACCGCGCGAAGATTTCTGGTTAAGCTATGTTCGACGGCCAGTTCGAATGTGCGAATTTTTTCCGGCGCCAGCGCGGGATTGGTTTTGGCACTAGTCGACGCATAATAGGATTCATAGCCGTTCGGAACGCGAAATCCCGTGCCGTAGAGGAACTTGAACGCCGTATTTGCCGTCGGGTTATAAATAAGCCCGAGCCGCGGGTTGGTGGAATTGCTGCGGCCGTAATTGCGGTCATAGCGAACACCGACATTGACAATAAATTGATCGGTGACTGCAAACTCATCTTGAACGTAAAGCCCCAGCGTGCGGTTTTTTTGCTTCGTATCAAAGTAGGTGAACGACGGATCGATATCGAAATTCGCTTGATCCTCCTGAAAGTAATCGATGTACTCGGTGCCGAGCGTGAGCCGGTGACGTGTTGCAATCTTGGTCACATAGCGGATTTCACCGCCGCGCCACTGGTTGTCGGTCGTGTCGAGATTCAAGGTGATGGGCGGAACGTCGAAAATGTAGTTTTGCCAATAATCGTAGCGCTGTTGAAACACCCGCGCGGAGATTTGGCTATCGTCGCTCAATGCGCGCTGGTACTGCAGATCGAAGAATTGCCGGATATCGGTTGAAACGGTAGTCGGATCGTTGAACACCGTGCCAAAAATGCCGGTCGCAACGTTCTTAACGCGCTTGCCGAATCCGGCCTGAAACGAAAAATCGCCATACTGCACCGTGCTGTAAAAGCTTTTCCAGTTCTCGTCGTCGCCACGATCGTTGATGCCGTTGTTTAACGATGGGTCGTCGGCAAATGCCGGGAAAAATAGCGAATCCTGCCCATTTCGATTTAGCCCCGATCCCGACAACAAAATCGCTAAGCCGTTATCGAATTTTTTGCCGAGGCTCACGCGCCCGAATTTGGTATCGAAACTGCCGGCGCCCAACGCAATCTCACCGCCTTGAAGTTGTCCGCCTTTTTTGGTGATGACGTTGATGACGCCGAAAAACGCGCTTGAGCCATACAACGCCGAGCCGGGACCGCGAATAATTTCTACCCGGTCGATCAGATCGATATCCAGCGGAAAATCGCCACCGACGGCGGCCTGTTGAAACACGCTGTCGTTAATTCGTAATCCGTCGATTAGCAACAATACGCGCGAGGTATAGTCACTCGGCAGCCCGAATCCACGTGCCGACAGAAATTCGTAGTTGCGGTCGTTAGTCGCCGTAAAACCGCGCACGCTGCGCAAGATGTCGGACAATTTCAGCCAGCCGTAATTTTTGATTTCCACCGCGGTGATTACCGATACCGACGACGGTGCTTTATTAGCGGCTTGCTCGTACTTCGATGCGCCGACGACATTGGGAATTTCGATTTGCACCAATTGCTCGAGCGGCAAGTCGAGAAGATCGTCGGATTCGGCGGCATGCCCCGGCGGAACCTGCCCGAGCATGAGTCCCGCGATCATCACCGGCGCCGCTTTTCTCCAGCGCCAACGCGCTGAAAAAGCTTGGGCCTTGAACCATTTGGCAGCAAAAGAGGCGTGAGAAAAAGTATTTAAATGGAGTCTCGCCATACTGTTTTGAGCCTGTAAATCGAACAGGCTAATACTTTAATAGTTACAATAATAATACATTGTAAACTTTTAATAAATAACAATTTTTAACTGGTATAAAGTCATCTCATGAGCATTGTGCGCGCGGCCCAAGGCGCATTCTCGAACGAAGCGGCGAAAAAATCATTAGGGGAAAAGTAACGCAGATTGAAACGACCTTGGAGATGGCCAAGCCAGGAAGCGCGCCAGGCTTAGCGTCTGGCGTAGCATGCCTGGAACGCCGCACCCTGATTGCGTTGTGGCGATGCCTATAAAAAATAAAGGCCAGCCCGGCAATGCCGAGCTAGCCTTTATCGCCAATGAAAAGCTTAAGCCATCGATTGATACACTAATTTTTCAAACGCGTAATACAACGGTAACGATTTCGCGTCGGCAAACGGCAGAATCTGCGACAGATAAACACCGCCGACGCCTTTGTTTTGATCGATCCAATAATAGCTATTCGCCAAGCCGGCCCAGGCCAAACTCCCGGCGCTACGGCCGGTCGGCGCTTGCTGCTCGTTGATCATGAAACTCAAGCCCCAACTTTTCGGCATGCCGGGGAAAAATTCCGCGTCGTTGGTCAGCGGCGGAATCGCGGTCTTGAGCATTTTCACTTTGGTGTTGCCCATGCTGTTGCGCGACATTTCGGCGACCGTGGCGGGCTTGACGATTTGGTTGCCGTTGGCTTTGCCGTTGTTCAACATCATCCGCACGAAAGCGAGGTAATCGCCGGCGGTCGAATACAATCCGCCGCCGCCCATTTCGAATTCGGGATCCTGCGGAATTTCGATGTCGGTCGGCGTGAGCTTGCCGTCTTCGCCGCGCTGGTGAATTTTTGCCAGGCGCGCGCGCATGCTCGGGGTAATTTTGAAGCCGGTGCTATACATGCCCATCGGCTTAAAAATATTCTTGGCGAAATAGTCGCCGAGCTTCATGCCGCTAACGGCCTCGACCATCTTGCCGGCGAAATCGATGTTGATACCGTAGTTCCATTGCTCGCCCGGATCGGCGATCAGCGGCGTCGTCAGCGCGGCGTTTTGGCAGGTGATAATGCCGGGAACTTTATTCACCGTTTCAAATTTGCCGATGTCCGTGTTCCAAAGGCTGTAGGAAAACCCCGCCGTATGGGTCAGCAATTGTCGTAAGGTAATGGCACTCTTCGGCGCGCGCAGGCGCGCTTTGTCGCGATCCCAGCCGTCCAACACTTTCACTTCACCCAGCGACGGAATAACCTTGCTGGCCGGGCCGTCGAGCGAAAGTTTGCCTTGCTCGACCATCTGCATAGCGGCAAGGCCGGTAATCGCCTTGGTCATCGAGGCGATCCACACCACGGTATCCGGGGTCATCGCGATACCGGAGCTAAGCACCGGCGTGCCGAACGCGCCTTCGTAAATCATTTCCTCGCGGTTAGTCGCAACCGCAACCACGCCGGGCACATCACCGTTGCTTGCGCCGGCGCTTAACGCCGCATCGGCGCTGGATTTTAGCGCCTTGGTGTTAATACGCGACGCACTGGCCTTGGCCATTTGTTGCGGCGCGTTTTGTGTCGTTGCGCAACCCGCGGCGCTGACCGTGGCGATGGCAGCAGCCGACTGAATAAAATTCCGACGATCAATGCTCATTATTTTCCTCGAATAGATTTGGTTGTGTTGGCACGAATTGGCCAATCGACGATCAGCATAACGCTGAAGACCGAATGCGTAAAGTTGTTGGCATAGGAGTTAGGAGCTAGGGGCTAGTGTAGTGTTTCATAGTTAATGCTACTTTTACTTTCACGATATACACCGTATCCCTAATGTGTCATCCCCGCGAAGGCGGGGATCCATTTGGCCGCGGCTGTTTCCCGGGCAGCAACGGATCCAAACGAGTAAGCGCACAGATCGCTGCGCCCTGATACGCCCTATGGATTCCCGCCTTCGCGGGAATGACGATCGGTTATTAAGCCCATATCGCAACGCATTGAGGCCGTTTGCCTCTCAAGCCATGCAAATTTGGTATCTGCATCATTACGCATAAGTAGCAAACAGAATGCAACACTACACTAGCGCGTCAGGCTCCAGGCGCACGGGTGGGATCAAACGTAGGTCGGGGCGAGAAAACTTGCCGCGCTCGGCGTTACTGAAATCGTACTCGTCTTTTATGGGGTCACCTCTATTGATTGGCTGCTTTGACGACGATTGGAAGTGACACGCCACAGGTAAACTGAGCCACTTTATCCTTGCGCAAAATCCGCTAGGCGAATGGGTTCAACTTCGGCTTTGATGGATTTGGCGCTGACAATTTCCACGGTTCGTAGGTCATAGATCGCTTGAAGGTTGAGCCAGGTCTGGGCGTCGCCACCAAAACAACGCGTGAGGCGCAGGGCGGTGTCGGCGCTCACCCCGCGACGCTCTAGGGCAATGTCGTTCATGCGCGAGGTGGGTACATTCAGGCGCTTGGCTAAAGCGTTGACACTCAAGCCGAGCGGCTTGAGATAATCCTCACGTAACACCTCGCCGGGATGAACCGGCCGCATTCCATTTTTCAACATCGTGTATTCCATTTCATCAAAAGATCATTCAGTGGTAGTCGACAATTTCAACGTCCTTCACACCCTCGTCCGTCCAAACAAAACAGACGCGCCATGCTTGAAACGCCGATCTGGGATTGGCTCGCAGCTCAATGGTTATTTTGCAGAGATCATCATGCGAGCGTCCAGGCCGCCGCCTTCTGGCGTGGTTAATACCAGTTTGCCGCCGTGCAGTTTCGCGATTCGGTCAACGATGGCCAGCCCGAGGCCCGCGCCGCTTGGGCCGCTGCGCGCTTCAGTGAGGCGCGTGAACGGACGTAGCAGCCGCTCGCGATCGCTTTCCGGAATGCCGGGGCCGTGATCGCGCACGCTGATGAATGCGAATTCGTTTCGTTGGCCGGTGCTGATTTTTATCGGCGCTTGGCCATACTTGATGGCGTTCTCAATCAGGTTCGTCAGTGCGCGCCGAATGTTGGTTGGGCGCAGCGCAAGCGATTCGATTATCCCCAAATCAATTTTGATGTCGATAGCGCGATGGTTATATTGGCTAGCGATATCGGCGACCAATTCGTTTAAGTTCGTTAGCGCTGCCAGTTCCTCGTCAGCCACCCGCGCGAAATCTAAAAACTGTTTGACGATGGCATCCATCTCGTTGATATCTTGCACCATGTCTTGTTTCAGATCGGCGTCGGCGCTCAACATTTCTGTCGCCAGACGCATGCGCGCGAGCGGCGTGCGCAAATCGTGCGAAATGCCGGCAAGTAGTACAGCGCGCTCTTGGTCGAGCGCTTTGACGTCCGCCAACATTTGGTTGAACGAATGCGCCACTTGCTTGACTTCGCTCGGCCCCGATTCGTTAATCGGCTCGGGATAATTGCCTTTGCCCAGCACCGACGCGGCGTCGGCCAATTGGCGCAACGGTTGATTAACGCGGCGCACTAATAACGTCGCCGCGATCAATGCGATCAATGCAGCGCCCAGCGCCAGCGCGAGCCACGCCCACGGAAAGCCTAATTCGATTTGGCTGCGTGGAATGCCGATCCAGGCTTTATCGATGCCGACCGGTAACTTGACCCAGAGCGCGCGACCGGATTTCGGCTGCACAAAAAATTCGATTGCGCCACCGAGTTGCTTACGCACTTCATCGGCGAAACTTCGCAGCAAACGATCTTCGGGCAACTTGCTCGGCAGCACGCTGTCGTTATCGAACAAAACGCGAATACCTTCTTTTTCTTCCAGCTCGTCGAGGAATTCGTCGCGTGCGTCGTCGGTCAATTTCGCAATGGCGAATCCGACGGTGCGAATTTGGCTGACAGCAAGGCCGGCGATTTGCTGGATCAGCGGGCCTTGGTAATACAGTTGAAATAGTTTGAACGCCGCGAGTTGGCTCAGCAGCAAAGTGCCGCCGATAATCAGTGCTGTGCGACCGAGCAACGAACTCGGCAACAACGTCAAGCGGCCTCGCCGTCGGGCACGAACACGTAACCAAACCCCCACACGGTTTGAATGTAGCGCGGATGGGTGCTGTCCGGCTCGACAAGTTTACGCAAGCGCGAGACTTGAATATCGATGCTGCGATCGAACGGCTCGTGCTCGCGGCCGCGCGCGAGCTCCATTAATTTTTCGCGCGACAACGGTTCGCGCGGATGCTCGACAAGAATCTTCAGCAGCGCGAATTCGCCGGTGGTAAGCGTGACGTCGGCGCCATTTTTACTCAAGCGCCGCGCGGCGAGATCAAGCATAAATCCACCGAACTCGACCGCGTTTGCCGCCTTCGTTGGTGCGCCGGGAATGGGCAATGGCGCTTGGCGCCTCAACACCGCTTGAATGCGCGCCAGCAACTCGCGTGGATTAAACGGCTTCGGCAAATAATCATCGGCGCCCATTTCCAGGCCGACGATGCGATCAATCTCGTCACCTTTTGCCGTGAGCATGATGATCGGCGTGGTATCGTTGCCGGCGCGCAGCCGCCGGCAAATGGCGAGACCATCTTCGCCGGGCATCATTAAATCCAGCACGAGCAAATCATAACGTTCGCGCGCGCGCACGCGATTCATCGTCTGCGCATCGGCGGCGACGTTGACGGTGTAGCCTTGCTCGCTCAAATAGCGCTTGAGCAATTCGCGCAATCGCAAGTCGTCGTCGACGACCAGAATTTTGGCTTTTGGGGTATTCATGGGCAAATCCTAATGTAAACGCTGCGCCATTGCCGTTAAAACTGTAACAGTTTGTTTCAGAATGGGGCAGGGTAGCAAGGGGCGGCTAGCATTTTGATACACTCGGTTACGCAATCGTTTGGGCGAGATCAGGAGAATGCACGTTACTGTTGCAGCGTCACGAATTGCTGAGCAGTAATTTTCTCACTTTCTGATGGAGTTATTATGAATATGATTTTGAAAACCACACTCACCGTTGCCCTTTCGACCCTGCTTGTTTCAACCGCCTATGCCGGCACGCGCGATCCGGGTGTCAACAAACGCCAGCATAGCCAGCATGCGCGCATTCACGACGGCGTAAAATCCGGCGAACTCACGCATGGCGAAGCGAAGGCGTTGCGCTCTGAGCAGCGCGCGATCCGCGCGCAAGAGCGCGAGTTCAAATCCGATGGCGTCTTAACGCACGGCGAGCGGCGCGAATTACATCGCGATTTGAACGAATCGAGCCGCGATATTCATCGTGAAAAACACGACAACGATAGCCGTTGATCGATCCAGGAGATAAACTAAAACTATGAAACTGCGCGGGGAAAATTTGCGTCGAGCGATCGGCGCGGCCTTGCTGATTTTGATGGCTGCAACGAGCTGGGCGGCTGACCGGAACAATCGGGATAAATCCCAAGACGGCAAGCCGCCCATTGCCAACATGTCGCCCGAAGAGCGCCGCGAAATTCGCGAAATGCGCCGCGAAAAAATGCGCGAACGTTTTGATGCGGCTGATCAAGACGGTGATCGCGCGCTAAGCCGCGACGAAGTGGGCCGCGTCGCACCGCGCTTGCAAGAAAATTTCGATAATGTCGACGCGAATAAAGACGGCAAAGCGACGCCGGATGAGATTCGCACGTTTCGGCGCGAGCGCGCGAAGATGCGGCGCATTGAGCGCGGGCGCGAAGATCCTAGACATTAAAGTAGGATAGGCTGGAAGCCACGTCCAGCTTGCCTAGTGGCGTGATATGGCCTGTGAGGCAAGTCCAGAGCGGCTCCTGGCGGTGGCTCAAAAATAATTTGTGCAATTCGAGTAATAAAGTATTCGTGCTAACCCCAACTTAAGCCGCTGCTAACTCGCGGGGTTGTCGTGGGCGACCACCGAGTTTGCCGGTGGTGCGAGTTTTTTGTTTTCGTGCAAGTCGTTGCTTTGCCCCTGCATGCGTCAACCTCTGGCATCCATAATCGGGTACCTAAGACGCCTTTCACCAGAGCCGGGAAGTCGAAGTCAGCGCCAAGTTTTGGCCAAGATAAGCGAAGGCCAGATGTTTGAATCTTAATGATGCATAACTCCCCATTGACTGTTCTGAAATGCATTGTCAGACTACTCCTTACTTGATTTCTGCGGATTGGTACTGTGCGCAATCCCTCAAATAGATTGCCGATTTTGCGGGGGGCTTCAAAATGAAGAGAGTGATGGTGCTTACGTGTCTGGTGTCGTATTTCACATCCAGCGCTGCTTTTGAAATCGAAGCTGGCTTTAAGTACACTCAAATAGTCAACGCCAATTCGAATACGCTCGAGATAAACAAACCGAACGAGAGAGCGTATTGGGCGCCATCGACAGAACCGAATCACCAAGATATGACAATCGGGGCAATAAAGCTCGGTCAGGCGAACGCGGAGAAAACTGAAGCCGCTTGCGCAACTAAAAACGACGACTGGAATAAATACTTTACCGTGCCGATAGCATCTGCCGTCAAAATTGGAATGTGTTGCGCAAAAACCGCAGTTTCTTATTGGTGTAATACACTTAGAAAGAGAAAGAACGGCGAAGCGTTTGTCGAAGCCGAAGTCGCAGATTCCGCGCCGGTGATAACGGGATCGATGTGGCCGGATGACCCTTGCCATTTACTTGCAAGAAAGGAGACGAACGCAACGTTTTTCTTCTGGATCACAGGCGAGGCAAGTGAGGGAAATAATCTAATGTATACCAGCCACTTCCATGATTTTCAGTTTATGCATTCTATGGCGGCTTCCTCGTGGAAGCCAAAGAAGAAAGAGGCGCCTGAAGACGCGGACAGGACTCGTCAAAAAATCAAAACTTGGGCCGAATTCGCTTTCAAAGTTGCAGATGGGACGATTGATGTAAGGAAGACAATTGCCGATGTGAAAAATTTACTTTCGGATAGCGTGCAAAAAAAGGATAGTGCGAGACATACGTTCGGCCAAGTATTCGGTGGCTACAATCCTTGGACGGTTGCGGAATTCTTTACCGGATGGAAGGGTGCTCCGCCAGAGCAAGTTAGGCAGATCGCGGCCGGTGCTTTGCTACATACCATCCAGGATTCTTTCTCAGATCCACACGCAGATCGCTCAACGTATAGCGCTGAAGGAATTAGCAAATTTAGCGATTACAAAATGCAGGTTGGCGGTTCGCATCTCCTGAGAGATCAGGCGTCGTCAGATATGCTTACGACTCAAATGTTGAGTGCTTATCACCCAATAAGTAAAGGGGCGCAGTTGCTATCCTGTGTTGTCGCTGGGTCATCGGATAAAAATTCGCGATGGGATAAAGCAGCAGAAATCGTGATCGATGTTTTTAAGCGACCGGACGGACTCAACGACAACCTCGCGGCAAGCCCACGAGGGTATGAGAAGAAACCGCCGAAACGGTAATGATTTCCAAAATTTCTATAGCGACTTCTAATCTCGTTTTGGCAAATCCGCTTCCGGTTCATCAAATTTAATTTCTTTGGCATCGGCACATTTGTCGGCATCAGTCACTTCCTGCGTTTTCTTCAACTTCCAGGCGATAAAGCTGTCGACTGTTGCGCGGGCGTTGTATATGGGCCGGTAATCGTCGGATCGTTTTTGTTGTTCTACGAGCGCTTTTAGATAGTTATCATGGTTACTAAAGCGAAACGGAAAGATTTTGGTCTTTCCGCCGGAATTCAATCCCGAATTCCCAAGTTCGTAGACTTTAGAAAACGCGATTGCCGCCTTCACCTGAAATTGTTCGACAATCGAAGGAAAGCCGCTTCCTGCTTTGATCAACGGGTTAAGTGAGCTAGCGATCTTACTTAAGTCCGCCTGGATTGCGACGCTACTCGAACCGGAACGGGTCTCTCCCCACGCTAGATGTTTTGCACTGAGCTGATAGTAGGTTATGTATGTCCGCTTAGGCGTTATCAAGTTCTTGACTTCAACGGTACATGCTTTTTTATTTTGCTTACAATAGTCAGAACTTGGGTCAGAGCGCTTCACTCTCGCCACCGCATCGCTTCCTACAATCAGCGTCACAACTCGAGGATTACCAAGTACGAGGAACCCCTCTTGGGTTGAAGTTTTTGATGCTTGTATACCTGCGCCGACAGCTTCCAGTGTTGCGCTACGTTTTTTTTCCAGGCTCCAACGAGTAGTAACGATACCGGGCTTCTGTAACGCTTCGGTGAGTTGTATTTGTCGTTGATCTGCCTGCTTTGTAACGGCCTTTAGCGCAACGTCCGCGCTGGCACGCGCCTCTTTAATTTTCTCTTCGTCCGTTAAGGTGTACTCAGGGAATGTGTTTTGCAACGCCTTCAGGTAAGTGGTTTTTTCTGTGGCGGTTGCACCGCTGCCAAGAAATGCCATGGCTTGATCAAATGCAGCAATTCGGATTTCGAGCCTGAGTTTGGCGGTAACGAGCTCTGCGAGTTCTTGTACGCCATCGCGAATCGCGGTGACATCGGCGATCTTGACGTCGAACTCGAACGTCATTTCCGCGACTTTCGAGCAAGTGGGGCTAAGGCGAAATCCGAGAGAATCTGGATAGTCCTTACTTGAGAATGGCGATGGAAAATCAACTAACCAATTGGGTGGATCCGGGTCTACGGAAATCGAACCAACGACTTCGTTCGGGCCAAGGCCTGTGATGTTGACAGAGCGCATAACACGAAGCCCAGTCATGCTTTGTTCACTTCTCGACGCCGTGCCAAGATCGGTCAGGGTTATCGCAATTGGTGATAAGTTTGCACATCCACCGAGATATAGGCAACAAGACAGGAAGAAACCTGAAGAAGCAGCGCGCATGTTCAAATACTCCCTGACGAGATTAGCGATTGTTGGAAAATTCGATAGCGCTGAGAATACGTTTATGGAGCGCTACTTCACAATATCTCTTTCGGCTTACGACTTTGGAGGTATTGCCATTTTGCAATCATTCTGATAACCGCCTTTCGGATATTGCAAGGCGATGTTAAGTCACGCCCCGCTTCGTACTTAGCTCATGGCAGTGCATGGTCTGGAAACCAGTATTCATAGGCTTCTCCAGTCTATACTCCAAAAAATTAAGATTTCGGTTCCCGTGCAGGTAAAATCTTCCGATGGCCCAATCGGAATCGACGCTGCGCAACAATGAACCGGCGTTTGTCCTACATACTTATCCCTATCGCGAAACCAGCTTGACTGTCGAGGCGTTGAGCCGTCACGCCGTGCGGGTGGCGTTGCAGATCAAGCATCATTTGGGTCAACAAGAATTACAAACACGGCAGCTTTTGCGGGACTTACAAGAATTACGATTCAACTTGGCGTCAACATCGACCACATCGCCACGTTTCGCCGCGAGCGGGCGAAGATGCGGCGCATCGAGCGCGGTGGGAACGATCCTAGATATTAAGGCAATGTAGGCTGGAAGCCGCGCCGTGCCGGGGTGGCCTCAGGCCATTGGCTTGCGGCAACGCCATGGCTGAGAGGCCGGCTCAGAGCGGCTCCTGGCGATGCGTCAAAAATAGCCTGCCGAATTCAAGCAACAAAGTGCTCGCGATAACGTCAACTTAGGCGGCTTCTAACTCGCGCGGCTTTCTTGGGCGACCACCGAGTTTGCCGTTGATCCGAGCTGCTTTTGTTTTCGCCCGAGTCGTTGCTTTTCCCCCGGACGCGCCAATCGCCGCCATCCACAACCGAGTGCCCAAGACGCCTTTCACCAGACTCGGGACGTATAAGTCTGCATTGAGTTTTGGCCAGTAAAGGCTGAGCCCCGACGCTTGTATTTCAATCGCACGCAAATCAGTTGCCTTGGCGCTCGCTAGGCCTTGCGCGTGTTTTACCGGAAAGACAAAGGCGCATCCATTGTTAAGCTCGACATGAATGCGGCCTGCCGCATAGTGCGCAGCGACGGCCAGAGGTCCGCGCGCCAAAAGCTTTCGGCCTTGTTCTGACGCTTTAGCAAACGTGGCGTCATCAATCATTGAAATACTGCGTTTTTCAGTGGCCATGAATTCTTTCCCATTCGCTGCAAAGGTGAGCGAGATTATTTGAGAGGTAGCGCTCGATTTGTTTCAATTGGCTAATGCCAAATCCAATATTGCTAATCAACTGCACGTGCCTTAGATCACAGAGTAATTCAAACCGCGCGTGTTCCTCCGCACCGACGACATGGACATGCGGGGGACGATGATCATTAGTGAAAATCACCACACGCCACCCCTTGAATAATGGAAGAACATTCGGCATGGACCAATATAACCCAAGCATGTTTAGGTTACAAGTGATTTACCGTCAATTTTCGCTCTTAGTGGCGAGCATTTTGCGGCACCTCACTTCAGCCCATGCGCTAAAAAATCGAGGCCCTGGTAATGGTACGGGTAAAATCCCGCCATGGCCCAATCCGAATCGACGCTGCGCAATAACGAGCCGGCGTTTGTCTTACATACCTATCCCTATCGCGAAACCAGTTTGATCGTTGAGGCGTTGAGTCGCCACGCCGGGCGGGTGGCGTTGGTCGCGCGCGGGGCGAAGCGGCCGCGCTCGGCGATTCGCGGGCAGTTGCTTTCGTTTCAACCGTTGGAGTTATCTTGGTCGGGCAAAAATGATCCGCGCACTTTGCATAAAGCCGAATGGCGCGGTGGGCAGCCGATGTTGCAGGGCTTGGCGTTGTTGTGCGGTTTTTATATGAACGAGTTGTTGTTGAAATTATTGCCGCGCGACGACCCACACGAAACTTTGTTTGATATTTATGCGCAGTCGCTTATGGATTTGAGCAAGCAGCAAGATTTGCCCGAGGTGTTGCGGCGCTTTGAATTGGGTTTGTTGCGCGAGTTAGGTTATGGTCTGTTACTCAACCATGAGGCGAGTTCTGCGGCGCCGATTGTTGCGGATAATTTTTATGGTTACATTCCCGACCACGGGCCGATCGCGCTGCGCGCCAGCGGAAACCAGGTACAATTTCGCGGCAAGACCTTGCTCGATTTGCAACGCGAAGATTTTTCCGATCCGCAGACCTTGGCGGAGAGCAAACAACTGTTGCGCATGCAACTCAAGCATCATTTGGGACAACAAGAATTGCAAACACGTCAGCTTTTGCGGGACTTACAAGAACTATGATTCAGCTCGGCGTTAACATCGATCACATCGCGACGATTCGCGAGGCGCGCCGCACCTATGAGCCGGACCCGGTGTGGGGCGCGGTGGAAGCGCATCTCGGCGGCGCTGACGGGATAACCGTTCATCTGCGCGAAGATCGCCGCCACATTCAAGATCAAGACGTGCGCCGTCTGCGCGAGCTGACGCATATCAAATTGAATTTGGAGATGGCGGCGACCGACGAGATGGTGAAAATCGCCTGTGGCATCAAGCCGGAAATGGCGATGCTGGTGCCGGAAGGCCGCCACGAAATTACTACCGAAGGTGGGCTAGATGTCGCTTCGCAAGAGGCGCGACTGAAAGGCATTGTCGCGACGCTGGCGAGTGCGGGCATTGTCGTCAGCGTGTTTATCGATGCGGACCTCAAGCAAGTCGAAGCGTCCCATCGCATCGGCGCAAAGGTGTGCGAAGTGCATACCGGGCCTTATGCGCATGCGTTTCATCAGCACGGGCGCGACGCCGAGAGCGCGGCGGTGGTGACGCAGTTGGAAAAAATTGTCAGCGCCGGACAAGCGATTCGAGATTTGGGCATGCGCTTTAACGCCGGTCATGCGCTGAATTATTTTAACGTGCAGCCGGTGGCGCGCTTGGCCGGCGTGCGCGAATTGCATATCGGCCACGCCATCGTCAGCCGCGCGGTTTTCATCGGCATGCGTGAAGCGGTGCGCGAAATGAAGGCGCTGATGACACAAGCGGCCGGAATTGCTGCATGATCTACGGCATCGGCACAGACATTATTGCCGTTCATCGTATCGAGCGTGTTTTAACACAATATGGCCGGCGTTTCGCCGAGCGGATTTTGGCGCCACAAGAACTCATCGAATTCGATCAACATAAAATGAAAACACGATTTTTGGCCAAGCGTTTCGCCGCAAAAGAGGCTTTTAGCAAGGCGATTGGCACGGGCATTCGCAAGCCCGTCACGTGGTGTTACATCGCCGTCGGGCACGATGGGCGCGGCAAGCCGGTGATCGACGCGCATCCTGATTTACAGCGCCGCATGGGCGAATTGGGCATCGTCGGTAGTCATCTTTCGATTACCGACGAGCAAGATACCGCCGTTGCGTTCGTCGTGTTGGAGGCTGCGTAATGGGCCCGGTGATGATCGATGTCGCGGGACTGGAACTCACCACTGAAGATCGCGAACGGCTGCGCCATCCGCTGGTGGGCGGCATCATTTTATTTGCGCGCAATTACCAATCGCCGGAGCAATTATCGGCGCTGACGTCGAGCATTCGCGCATTGCGCTCGCCGACGTTGTTGATCGCGGTGGATCACGAAGGTGGCCGGGTGCAGCGCTTTCGCGAGGGCTTTAGCGCGATTCCGCCGATGCGCGCGTTTGGCCAGTTGTGGGATAAAGATCCCGCCAAAGCCAAAGAAATCGTCAAGAAAACCGGCTATGTAATCGGCGCAGAATTGTTGGCCCACTCGGTAGATTTTAGTTTCGCACCGGTGTTGGATTTGGACTACGGTGAAAGCTCGGTGATCGGCGATCGCTCGTTTCATCGCGATCCGTTGGCCGTTACACAATTAGCGCAAGCGCTGATCGCCGGGTTCGCCGAGGCGGGCATGGGCTGGGTCGGTAAACATTTTCCGGGCCATGGTTTTGTGCGCGGCGATTCGCATCACGAAGTGCCGATCGACAATCGTTCCTTCGATGAAATCGAACGCGATGACTTAGCTCCGTTTCGCGAACTCGCGCGCACCGGTATGGGCGGCATGATGCCGGCCCACGTCATTTATCCCGACGTCGATGCGCTGCCGGCAGGATTTTCATCGTTTTGGCTAAAGGATATTTTGCGCGATCAACTGGCATTCGAGGGCGTGGTATTTAGCGACGATTTATCGATGGAAGGGGCGAGCACCGCCGGTGGCGTGGTCGAGCGCGCGATGGCGGCGCTGAACGCCGGTTGCGATATGGTTTTGCTGTGCAACAACGCTGAGCGCGCCAATAAGCTATTAAGCGAGCTTCAATTGAAGCCCGATCCGGAATCGATCGCGCGCTTCGAAAAAATGCGCGGGCGCGGTGACGGTGCCGGTAAGCTTGCGACCAACCCGCGCTATATCACCTCACTTGATGCAATAAGCCGGGCGAACATCGTTTAGGGCGTATGGCTGCAAGGCTTATCCGGAGCGGCTCTCCGGGCAATGTCCGTCGAGAACGGCGTCGGTACTGGCTTGTGGCGCGGTAGTGCTTATAAAATCAAAACCCAGAAAAAAAAGCGGGAATACCGAGGCTGGAGCGGTATTCCCGTTAGAAAAAAGGTCCGATAGGCGGTTAGCCGTTTAGTGCAGGTGTATCGTATTCCAGTATCGCAGTTGATGCAATTTCACTCAAATAATGCGCAGCGCTTGGCACCGGGAGCCGTGTACGGCGTTTAGCTTCAAAACCGATGCAACTGGTTTTTTCAGGGTAACCCGGTAGGTCAAGTCCACAAATGTCGCCGGATTTGACTCGATTGGGTCCACCAAACGAGATTACAAATTCCACCGTACGGTACTGGCAGTTTGGACATAAAGTGTTGCACTTACTATTCATCTACTCCCCTTAAGCGATTAACTTGCTGCTTGATCTAAAAGTATCTCAGGGAGAGGTAAAGCAACTGCCGTGCCAGTTTTAAATTAGTTTTTATAAACAAATAGATACGTGATTCACTCGATTTTTGGGTGATCCGTTTCGGCTGAATTGTTACGGGATTGTGTCTCCTTGAAGAGACAGCAGAAAGCGGGGTATTGCTAAGTCTTTGTTTCGGCGAAACTAAACCCGTCGCCGACGGGCGACATCAAGTTACTGCTTTGAACGAACCTGGGTTTAACTCGTTACGCTGCAACAGTTTGTAGAATTCGGTGCGGTTGCGTTTTGCCAGCCTTGCCGCCTGGCTGACGTTGCCGTTGGTGATTTTTAGAAGCTGCGCCAGGTAATCGCGCTCAAAACGTCGCCGCGCTTCTTCAAACGAAGGCACCATGGCGGAATCGCTTTGCAGACATTTTTGCACCAGGGCAGCCGGAATAATATTCGTGGTACAAAGCGCAAGTGTTTGTTCCACAATGTTATACAACTGCCGAACGTTGCCGGGCCAAGGCGCCAGAACCAACTGTTCCAGCGCCTCCGGCGCGAAAC
>JANOGO010000316.1:0-1694 GCA_031406045.1 Pseudomonadota bacterium | reverse complement strand
GTTGCCGTCGCCGCCGATCATCCGATCGCAAAAGCTGCCGCCGAGAAAAATTCAGCACTCGCCGCGTTCTGTGATGAATGCCGGCGCATGGGTACGTCGGTCGCCGACATCGAAGCCGCCGAAAAGCTCGGTTTCGATACCGGTCTGCGCGCCATCCATCCATTCGATAAGGATTGGCAGGTCCCGGTCTACGTCGCCAATTTTGTGCTGATGGATTACGGCACCGGGGCAATTTTCGGCTGCCCGTCAGGCGACCAGCGCGATATGGATTTCGCGCGCCGTTATGATCTGCCCGTCGTGCCGGTGATCTTGCCGCCAGGCGAAGATACCAACAAGTTCGAGTTGAAGAATAAGGCCTACATCGACGACGGCGTGATGATCAATTCTCGCTTTCTCGACGGAAAATCGACCAAGGACGCTTTCGAAGAAGCTGCCAAACGGCTCGAAGCCCAGAAGCTCGGCGGCAAGCCGCAAGGCCAGCGAAAGGTCAATTTCCGACTGCGCGACTGGGGCATTTCACGCCAGCGCTATTGGGGTTGTCCGATCCCGATCGTGCACTGCAAAGATTGCGGTGTCGTCCCAGTCGCTGAAAAGGATCTGCCGATAAAGCTTCCCGAAGACGCGACGTTCGACAAGCCGGGCAATCCGCTCGACCGTCATCCGACATGGAAAAATTGCGCCTGTCCGAAGTGCGGGAAGCCAGCGACCCGCGAAACCGACACCATGGATACGTTTGTCGACTCGTCATGGTATTATGTGCGCTTCACGGCTCCGAAGTCGGATGCGCCGGTGGATAAAAAGGCCGCGCAATACTGGCTGCCGGTCGATCAGTATATCGGCGGCATAGAGCACGCGATTTTGCATTTGCTCTATTCGCGCTTTTTTGCCCGCGCCATGTGCGACACCGGCCATCTCGCGTTTCAGGGCAACACGCGCGAACCGTTCGCCGCGCTGTTCACGCAAGGCATGGTCACGCACGAAACGTATAAATCGCAAGACGGATACTGGCTGCTGCCGAGCGAAGTGAAGTTTGAAGGCGAAGGCGGCGAACGTAAAGCAATCGAGATTTCGAGCGGGCGTCCGGCCGCAATCGGCTCAATCGAAAAGATGTCGAAGTCGAGGAAGAACCTTGTCGATCCGGACGACATCATTGCTCACTACGGCGCCGATTGCGCCCGCTGGTTCATGCTGTCGGACAGCCCGCCCGAACGCGACGTGATCTGGACCGAAGCGGGCGTCGCGGGTGCCGGCCGGTTCATTCAACGCATCTGGCGCATTGTTGACGAGATTGCAGAGAAATACCCGGTCAACCCCGGACCAAAGCCCACAACGTTCGGTCGCGAGGCGCAGGACGTCCGCAAAGCTGCCCACCGCGCGCTCGATCAGGCCGGAAAGACCATCGAAGGGCTCCGATTCAACGTTGCCGTGGCCCAGGTTCACGAATTCGCCAATGTGCTCCAATCCGGCTTATCAAAATCCGGCGAAGGCCTTGATTGGGCGGCGCGGGAGGCGGGCGAACTACTCATTCGCATGATCGGCCCGATGATGCCGCATTTAGCTGAAGAATGCTGGGCGCGGCTTGGATACAACACGTTGCTCGCGAACGAACCCTGGCCGGCCCCTGAGGCCGCCCTGCTCGTTGACGATCAAGTAACCATTGCCGTACAGGTGAATGGCAAACGCCGGGATGAGCT
>JANOGO010000297.1:0-1641 GCA_031406045.1 Pseudomonadota bacterium | reverse complement strand
ATGTCGCTATACCAGCAGCCAATGGACATGCGGCTCCTGGCATAGGCATGCTGGAGAGGCAAGCGTGGTGCGGCTTTCCAGCCTGTTAAATCGCTTTAGCGGAACGCAATAATTCCGCGATCGCTTCGGCCATTTTGCGATCGCCGGCCGCGTTCGGATGGATGGTGTCGGATTTCAAATCCGGCGAAGTAAGAATATTGCGCAGAATACTGGTCTCGATCGGCAATTGCATTTCTGTCGCGATTTTTTCGTAGTACGCCGGGGCGGTAAGGATTAACCCTGGCTTAGGGACGGCGATCAGTATCACCGCGATGCCTTTCGATTTCGCCAGCGCAATCATTGCGCGCAAATTCGCTTCTGCTTTCTCTTCACCGGTCTGGCGCAGTAAGTCGTTGCCGCCGTGGCAAAGGATTAACAGCTTGGGATTTTCTTCGTCGATGACCTCAGGCAAACGCTCCAATCCATCGGCGGTAATTTCTCCCGGTACGCCGGCCGCGACAACGCGTCGTCCAATGAGTTTTTCCAACTCCGCAGGATAGCTTGTTTCCGGCATTGCGCCGGTGCCGAACGTCAGGCTATCGCCGAAGGCAAGGATTACCGCGTCGTTCGGCAGTTTGGCGAGTTGCGGCGTTTTGCTGCACGCAGCGAAAAACACCAGCAGCGCGAGAATGACGATGCGCATATTACCAATCGCGCTTAGCGACAGGATTACTCAAGAATCCGAGACCGTCGATGCGGCACTCGGTGATATCGCCGGCGTTGATGACGACCGCGCCCGGCGTGCCGGTGCTGATGATGTCGCCGGGATAAAGCGTTGCAACGTGGGAATGAAACGACACTAAATAATCCGGCGGAAACGCCATGTTGCGCACCTGATTTTCGCGATGCAGTTTGCCATTGTTGTAGGTGCCGACGGTGAGGCCCAGCACGTCGGGCACTTCATCCGGGGTGATTAGTTCGGGACCAAAGGAAAAGAACGTATCGAAATTTTTCGAGCGCGTTAAAAAACGCGGATTGATTTGCAAAATATCCTCGGCGGTCATGTCGATGATCAGGCAATATCCGGCGAGGTAACTCACGGCATCTTGTTCCGAAACGGCGCGGCAAGTACGGCCGATGATCAGTCCTAGCTCGGCTTCGGCAGTGACGCGTTGCGATTGCGGCGGGAGTTGAATGACATCGCCGGGACCGATAATGGTGTTATCGTTTTTCATGAACGATGCCGGCGCGGTCGGGTAGGGTGCATTGAGGTCTTTGGCGTGATCGAGATAGTTAAGGCCGATTCCCCAAATTTTTCGTGGGCGGCGATACAGCGGCGCGATCTCGACATGAGCCGGATCGATCGTTGATTTTATTTGCTCGGCATCCTGCGCAAGTTGTGAATCGATGCCTTGCTCGATTAGCGACAGCATATCCGTCGGCCAAGATTTTTTCAGATGGGTATTAATGTGCGCAACGGGTACTAAGCCACTTGGCATTACAACGGCTGCCTGTTCGTGGCCTTCAAGTACGATAGAAGTAAGACGCATTTATTTTACTCAGACGAAAATTAATCGGATAGTTCGTTAGCGGGTGGCAGCAGGTTAAAATATCACCGGAATCAACGCCAGTGATGCGAGCGCGCTGCCAATCAAAACCATC
>JANOGO010000195.1:0-5061 GCA_031406045.1 Pseudomonadota bacterium | reverse complement strand
CGGCAAGAACCCGAAAATCTTGGAGGCATACAGCACCTGCACGGCGGATATCGAAAACGATGGCCATCGTTTCGGCGAGAGCTTGCAAGCGGCAGATAAGAAGGCGTTGATCGCATTCTTGGCGACGATGTAATCCAACGGAGGCGGAAAATGATGAAATCTAGTTTGGTACTCGCGTTGTTTATGCTTAGCGGTTGCGACTACATCCAGTCGATGTTCACGCCGAAACCCGATATTAAATTTGCTACTTACAGCACGGACTATCAATCGAAGCCCGACTTTGCCTCGCTCGAGCAGAATTTCCCTCTGACCACGACTGAGCTCGACAAAATTACACCGCGCTATCTGTCGACCCTTGATCAGGAACAAATCGATCAAATCTACGCTCGCTTGACCGCGGGACCAATCCCCGATGGCGCGTTTGAAGGCGATTTATTTTTTCCGCGCGGCGGTAGCGGCAAGCTGCGGCTATCGGAAATCGTCGGCGGGCTGCCGGGTCTAGTGGTTCAACTTAAGGGCAAGAAACTCGATCTGATCGGCGAAACCTTGTGGAAGGGAAAAGTGTTTTACCGAAACGATCGCGTGTTGCGCAATCGCATTGAGGACATCAATTTATTGCGCACCATGGGACTCGTCGAAGGTGACCCAAAGAAAATCGACGTGAAAGGAAAAGATGCCTGGTTGCTTTTCCCGGCCAAACTTTATTGCGGACAAAGTTTGATGGACTCGCGCCGCGAATCGATCATCATCGACTATGCCTTCACCGATGAGATCGCTGGTTATATGGAAAAACCGGATTTTCTCGCCGGGCGGCGCGGTTTTAAAGTGCGCGATGAAATTCGTATGGTGCGGCCAGGATTTTATTTAGGCCGCGCCTATTTGGATCGCATTTTTATTCTGAATTTCACATTAGTGAATGATGAAATCGCCGCGCGCGATGGCGCAACGTTTACCAAAACCGGCCAATCGGCTGAAGATTGTTGGACCGGCACGCAGCGGCGCAAGGTGGCGGCGGCGCAATAGTGCATGAAGCGAACGGCAGTGTGGGCAACTCTTTTCTTTTGTTTACTGTTGGCTGCTAAGGGGATGGCCGCGGAAAGGTCCGCCGGTATCGCCACATTGGATTTGCGCGAAACGTCGTCGAATATGGATACTAACTTGCCATTGGCGGGACGTTCGTTATTCGATGAACTGGTTGGCCGTGGGCGCCCCGACCGTTGGAATATTCCTTTTCCTTTTTCGAAATTGATAGCATCGTTGTCCCAGGCCGGTGGCTGTCAATCCAGATGCGTGCAAACCGTGATGATTCCATTAGGGCGATCGTTGCAGCGCAGCGCCGCTGCGCCAGAATTTTTTAAATATCCACGCATTGTCGCTGCGTTTACGGCTGATACCGCAACCGCGGGTAATTTCCCGTTATTGAAGGATCGCTTGTATTTGGGTTTTCAAGAGAAAGCCAATTTGATCGAGGTGATTAGCTTTAATGAAACGGCGGGACGATTCGAGTTTCAGTTGGTAAAAAATTATGGCGCCGGCATGAAGCCAAAAATTTTCTACGCCAACCGCGCCGTTTGCGTGAGTTGTCATCAAAATCGAGCGCCGATTTTTTCGCGGCAAGTGTGGGATGAAACCAACGCCAACCCGGAGATCGCCAATCGATTAGCTCGGGCGCGAGTGGCGTTTGACGGCCTACCGATTCGTATCGGGGTTGATGTGCCGAATGCGGTCGATGATGCGACGGATCGCGCCAATCTTTTCTCGGCGTACGAATCATTGTGGTTGAACGGCTGTGGCACGAGCCGGCGCTGTCGTACGCGGGCCCTGGTCGCGGCCTTGCAATATCGACTGACGAACGAGCGCCGGTTTGATTTTCAATCCGAGCGTTTTCAGCAGGATTTTTTAGTTCCATTCAAAAAAAACTGGCAAACGCGCTGGCCCGATGGACTCAAGATTCCAAGTAACGATATTCCGAATCGCGATCCATTGCAGTTCAAAGAATCTGAGCAGCTCGCCGACGTTCCCGCCCGATTTGAAGCCTTATTACCGCTCGGCCACAAAGAAATTTGGCAATGGGAAACCGATCGTTTCCGCTTAGTCAAAGGCATCGGTGAATTTTTTAGCATCGGCGATATTCAACTGATAGCGAATAAACTAAACATCCGGCGAAACGCAAAGTTATCTAATTTTGCCGCGCTGGATCAGGCGGTTGAGGCGATGCTGCTTGACCCCAATGGCCAAGCGGCGCTCGATAGCGCGACGATCCGGCGCGGTCCATTGCGCGACGCATTGTTTCAAGCGCTTGGAATCAAGCGTGTTAAATCCTTTCGTCGCGATGAGCTAGTGCTGCCGTCCGCACGATTAGATGACGATGAGTCAATGGCGCTTAACGTCAACGATCCGAAGCTCAGCAACTTCTATTCGCATTGTGCGCGCTGCCACGCGACCCGCGAAGCATTCCCGCCGAACTTCATGCAGGGAAGCGTGGAGGATGTAAAGCAGAAAATGCAACGCTGTGCCGATCGTATTTATTATCGCTTGACCATGTGGCAGGTGCCCGAAGCGCATCGCCCGAAAACGCCTATGCCGCCGGCCACGGTCAGCGCCACCCAAACTGACCAATGGCTCAACGGTGGCGCGCTGGAAAATATGCGTGCATACGTTGCACCGTTTGTCGATGCCAAGTTCAAACAATCGCCGGAAAATTGGCTCAGTAGAAATTATGAAACGCTGCAAAGTTGTACGCTGCATTGAAATGATAAAAACTTAACAGGACGCACTCGATGGCTAAACTCGAAGAAGCCTATCCGACCGGACCGACGCGATCGCAATCATCTCGGGAGAAGTGGTATCGACGTTTGTGGTGGTGGCTGGTCATTTCGATCGCTGTGCCGTTGATCTTTGCAGTTTATGCGGCGATGCGGTTTTTGCCCGATCGCACCGATTATTTTGCCAATCCCGAAGAGCATTTCAAATACGGGTCCACCGGCGGCGAGCGTACCGTCGGCTTCCCGCTTAAGATCTGGCAGGCAATGCCTCAAGTGTGCAGTGAATACTTGCCCGCAGGCATGCCTGCCCTGGAAGCCACGCCCTATGCGGCGTTCGGCATGGTATACGAAGCGAATAAGGATTTACCGATCGGGATTTCGAAACGACGTCATCTCGGCATTGATCGCGTATTTTTGAATTGCGGCACCTGCCACACCAGCACGGTTCGTGATACGCCGCAAAGCGTTGCGCGGATTTATACCGGCATGCCGGCGAATACGCTGGATATGCTCGCGTTCCAAACTTTTTTCTTTAATTGCAGCGCCGATGCGAAATTTAGCGCTGAACATATCGTTCCGGAAATCGACCGATTGATGGCGAAGAACAAAGGCCGTCTCAGTGCGATCGATCGCTATGTCGTGTATCCCGTTGCGATTTGGATTATGCGGGATCGGTTGTTATCTCTGAAAAATCGTTTCGCCTGGGCGCAGCAGCAACCGCACTGGGGGCCGGGACGCGTCGACACGTTTAATCCGGGTAAGGCCGGTTACTTCAATTTTCCGATCGCAAAACTGCCGGAGCACGAACTGCAAGCGCCGGTAGATTTTCCTGCCGTATGGAATCAGCGCCAAAAAACCGGCATGCATTTGCACTGGGACGGCAATAACGGCAATGTGGTTGAACGTAATAAGAATGCGGCATTTGCCACCGGCGCGACCCCGCCGACCATCGATCTTGAATCGATCGGCCGCATGGAAGCGTGGTTGCGCGATGTGAAGCAGCCGGCGTATCCATACGCGATCGATCAAAGCAAAGCAGCGACGGGCGGGAAAATTTATGCAGAATATTGCGCCGCGTGCCACGGTGCCAACGGTCAATCGTTCGCGCCAAAAGAGGGTCTGCCGCAAACGGAATGTTTAAAGCCCGGCGAGTCGGAAGATATTTATGGCCCGGTCGTCGGGAAGATTACGCGTATCGCAGACATCGCGACCGATCGACGGCGCCTCGATTCGTTTAGCTACGTGCTCGCCGTCAATATGGGCACACCTTATGCGGGTACGCCGTATCGCTTTTGCCATTATCGAAAAACCTTCGGCTACGCCAACATGCCTCTCGACGGCCTGTGGCTGCGCGCGCCGTATTTGCACAATGGCTCGGTGCCGACGCTGCGCGATTTGCTAGAAGTTAGCGACCAGCGGCCAAAAGAATTTTATCGGGGCAATGATGTGTATGACCCGGTCAAAGTCGGCTTTGTGTCTGGTGTTGCCGAGGAAAGTGGGCGAAAATATTTTCGATTCGATACGAGTATTCCGGGGAATGGAAATAGTGGGCACGAAGGGAAAAATTATGGCACCGAACTTAACGCTCAAGAGAAAGACGCGTTGGTTGAATTTCTGAAGACGTTCTAGGGGCGATGTTTGAGTACGAGATTGCTTCGTCGCTTTGCTCCTCGCAATGACAAGTCTGAGGTATTGATGTTTTCGTTATGGCCAGACAATATGACGTATACATCATGACTAACGATAGAAATACCGTGCTCTACACCGGAGTTACAAATAACTTGAAACGTCGTTCCTTTGAACATCGAGAAGGTTTGGCAGAAGGATTTACAAAGCGGTATCGAGTTCACAAGTTGGTGTACTACGAAATTGCGGAAAATCCCTATGCGGCGATATCAAGAGAAAAGCAAATCAAAGGTGGCTCGCGCGCCGACAAAGTAAAACTGATCGATGAATTCAATCCCGATTGGCGAGATTTATACGATGACATTTAAACATCCAATACTGTCATTGCGAGGAGCAAAGCGACGAAGCAATCTCGTAGGAGTGTCGATATTTCCACTGCCATTGGCACGCTAAAATCGCAAGGAGAAATAAAATGCTGAACCAAAATTCGGAAAGTAAACCCAAAGGCCGCAAGAAATGGATTCTCCTGGCACTCGCGATTCTTGCCGCCATCGGCGGCTACATCGCTTGGGATCGCGGTTTCCGCGAACACCCGCAAGAGGCCTGGGTCACAGCGACGCCGGAGATGCGTTTCAAATATGGCTCCATCGGCGCCGAGTTCGACGCAGGG
>JANOGO010000194.1:0-8127 GCA_031406045.1 Pseudomonadota bacterium | reverse complement strand
GCTCCATATCGAACAAAACAAATTCGGCGCCGGCGTTTTTCGCAATCTGTGGAATACCGGGCGAAAAAAATTCGAAAAACATCGCACCAAAGGCGTGTTCGCCACGCGCCAACATCGCCTTAACCGGATTGCTTCTCATTGATTTGCTCCTTGGTAGTGTAGTGCATCGCACTTAACGGAACATAAAAATGCGTCTTTTTCCGTCTGGTTTCGTTGCTCGTCGTTGCGTAGAGCCCGCTACGCGGCCTCCTCGCGCCTCGCCAGACGAAAAAATCCGACATTTTTATTTGTCCCGTTAAGTACGATGCACTACACTAGTTTCTACGCCGTTGACCGATATCGCAATCGCGCTTGATCACGCTGTAGGCGGCCTTAGCATCGGCCAATTGATCGCCTACGCGGCCATGAAGCATTTTCACGATGGCGTCAAGATTGCTTTTTTCCAATTCACCCGGCCACCCGGTTTGGCTCGCAACCGCTTTAAGCGCATCGTCTTTGCTCTGACCCTTCTCACGATCGGCAAACGCGCTCGCCGCGTACTGGCCGATTTCTTCGCAAGTCATCACACCCGTATCGTAAGCCAGCGCAGTCTGCGCGGCGGCCACCATTAACAACACCAGCAATAATTTGTTTTTCATCGATGCGATTTTCATAAAATTTTAACTTCGAACATTATAAGCCCAAGCTTTTGATTTAAGCAGAACTTGCGATCAGGTTTTCCCACAAACCAATTACCGGCTCGGCATACGGCGCCACGATCTGTTGCTCCACCCGCGCTTGCGTCTGTCCATCCAACCACGCCCGATGTTGCAGGCGCCGTAGTTCACGATACGAAGCTGCAACGCGATGCGCCCGTTCGGCTTCAATGAGCCCGAGCGTACCGCTCATTTCAAGCAACGCGATGTTACCGACATTCGCGACCAATGATTCATGACGATGGGCAAAACCCAGAACTAGATATTGCACGATAAACTCGATATCGACCAACCCACCGGCGTCGTGTTTGATATCGAAAAGTGCGCTCGGATTCGGATGGCCTTGACGCATTTTTTCGCGCATATCGCGTACTTCTCTTCGTATCTCGCCAAGCGGTCTTTCCTTGCGCAGTACCTCGCTGCGAATTTTTCCAAACGCCGCACCGACCTGAGCATCGCCGGCGCAAAATCGTGCCCGCGTTAAGGCCTGGTGCTCCCACAGCCAAGCGTGACCGGCTTGATACTCGGCGAACGCAGCGACGCTGCTAACCAGCAATCCGCTCGCCCCATCCGGCCGCAAACGTAAATCGGTGTCGTATAACATCCCCGCGGACGTATACGTCGTCAGCCACGAATTCAGCCGCTGCGCCAAACGCCCATATTGCTCCGCCGCATCGGTATGTGTATCGTCGTAAAGAAATATGATGTCGAGATCAGACCCATAACCCAATTCCTTGCCGCCGAGCTTTCCATAGGCCACCACACAAAATAACGGCGCATCGCGATGCTTAGTTTTTACGCCGCGCCATGCAGCAGAAACAGCTATATCTAACAGGCAATCAGCAAGATCGCTTAAGTGATCCGACAGGGTCTCAAGCACAAGATTTCCGGCAATATCTTGCGCAATCAAGCGAAACATTTGCGCTTGCTTGAAGTGCCGCAGCAAATCCCATTGCCGTTCGACATCACCCTCGTGAGCCAGGATTTGCTGTTGCAATTGCTGCTTAAGTTTCGGCCAATCGGGCGCGATGTCGAGCTCACGATGATCGAGCAACTCATCGAGCAAAATCGGATGCTGCTGCAGATAATTCAACGCCCACCCGCTCGCCGAGGCCAATTCCAACACTTTCTTCAATGCACTTTGGTTTTCCAGTAACAATGCAAGATAGGTTTCGCGCCGACTGACGGCCTCGAAAAGATCGAGCGTCCGGATCAGTGTTTCATCGCGGTTCGGCATCCCGGCGGCCATTTCGATCACCGCAGGAACCAATCCGTCGAAACGTACGCGACTCGATTCCGGCAACTGCTGATAACGGCTGCTGCGTTGAATCGCGCTAAGGCGCTCGTAAACGTGGCTCGCGTCTTTGTAGCCGGCGTTGCTCAAGTAAGCGACCGATTCATCCTTTCCGATCGGGCTTAACCACAAAGACCCGGTGCTTGGCTTCGACTCCGAGGGATCTTTGGAAAAAATCGCTTCGAACTGGCGGGTGACGCAGCTGCGATGCTGGTCCAAACGGGCTAACGCCATGGCGTATGAGGCTTCACCCAACGAGTTTCCAATTCGCAATTGATCTTCTGCGCCACTGGGCAACACCTGGGTTTGCGCATCATCCAAATACTGCAAACGATGTTCTAGATTGCGCAGAAAAACATAGCTGGCCCGAAGCTCATCGCAATTTTCCTGAGTAACCAAATTCATCGCGGCGAGATTGCCCAACGTATCCAACGTGGACCGATCTTGCAACCGAACATCGCGGCCGCCGCGAATGAGTTGAAATACCTGCGCCAGAAATTCGATCTCGCGAATGCCGCCGGGCCCAAGCTTGATATCGTTGATCCGATCGCGGCGCATTACTTCGGTTCGAATTTGGCGATGCAGCTCACGCAATTGCGCGACCGCGCCGTAGTCCAAATAACGCCGAAACACGAACGGTTTGACGATTGCATTTAACGCTTCGTGTTGAGTGCCGCTGATCGGCCGCGCTTTAATCCACGCATAGCGTTCCCATGGCCGGCCCTGGGTAATTAAGTAGGCTTCAAGCGCCGGAAAACTGATGGCCAATGCGCCGCTTTCTCCGTAGGGACGCAAGCGCATATCCACGCGAAATACGAAGCCCTCGTCGCTGGTATCGGCGAGGGCCGAAATGATTTGCTTACCGAGCGAAGTGAAAAATTCTTGATTACTAATCTGGCGCTGGCCGTCGGTTTGTCCTTCTTCGGGGTAAACAAAAATGAGATCAACGTCGGAGGAAACGTTTAATTCGGCGCCGCCCAGTTTGCCCATCGCAACGACGATTAATTCTTGCGCGGTGTGCGATTCGTCGCCGATCGGCGTGCCAAACCGGCCGATAAGATCTTGCTGAGCGGCGGTCTGTGCGGACGCGACGGAAACCTCGGCAAGTTGCGTCATCGTCGTCATCACTTCCGCAAGATCGCCTATTCCCGCCAAATCTCGCGTGGCCGTTCTCAGCCAGACCCGTTGCCGCAGCCGTCTCAGTGCCGATTTCAGTTCACCCGGCTCGCGCGCCGACTCTTCGCTGAGAAAACGCAGCATATCAGCCCGGGAAAACGGCTCCGCGTAGTGCGCTTGAAGGTCATCGACCAGATGAGGATGGGCAGCGGTAAGCCGTCGCGCATAGTAGCTATGGGAACGCAATCGCTCTACGATGGTCGGAAATGCATGCATAAATGAATGGCTACGTCGTCGAAATCAGCACGAAATCGTTACAAGGAATGTGCACATAACCTGCTATCATTTTACAAAATTCTTCATGACTCTATGCTTGGTTTGAGCCGCCGTTGGGTTTGGCGCATCGCGTTATCCCTGTTGATTTTAGTCATTGTCGGCTTGTTAGCGGTCGGCTTGGCGCTGCGTTTTTGGTATGTGCCGCACGCTGGCGACTACCGCGAACGAATCGCTGCATTAGTCTCGCGAACCGCCGGCATACCCATCACCGTGGGCGAGTTGAATGGCAGTTGGGAAGGGCTGCGCCCCGCCCTGGAATTCAAGGCGGTCACGGTATTTGATCCGAATAAACATCCCGCCGTTAAGCTTGATCGCATTTATGGAACTCTCTCTTGGTGGTCGTTGCTATACGGCTCGATCGAATTCTACCGCTTGGAAGTCGATCATCCTACCCTGGCTTTGCGTCGCGACCAAGGCGGGAAATTTTTTCTCGCCGGAATACCGTTGCCCGAAGGTGATCCGTCAGAAGATACCGGACTTTCCGACTGGTTACTGAAGCAACGCAGCGTCGTGATCAAGGATGCCACTTTGTCGTGGCAAGATGCGATGGTCAACGACCAGGTGCTGGTACTCACCGGAATGGGATTTTTGCTGGAGAATCGCGGCGATCAACATAATTTTGGTTTCGCCGCCAAGCCGCCCATTGAGGTGGCCAATCCAATCGCCGTGAGTGGTAACGTGCGCGGCGGTTCCTTCGCCGAGCTGCACAATTGGAGCGGTGAAATTCAGACGCAGTTGCAGAATATCGATTTGGCTGTATTACGCCGTTTTATTCCGGTTCCCGCGGAAATTCAGAAGGGGTCCGGCGGCGTGAAGCTGACGTTTAGCGGCGATGGTCGCGGGCATATCGGCGTGACCACCGAGCTTGATCTGAAAAACGTGCAAGCCCAACTCAACCCAAGCGTCGCACCACTGGAATTATCCGAGGTCACCGGTAAGGTCACACTGAAGCACCTAGCGCCGGGGTTCGAAGTGGTCACCGACAATCTTGCGGTCAAACTGGGCAGCAATACCCAATCGTGGAAACCGGGAAATGCAAAGGTCGTTTTTCATCCGGGCGATGAGAAAACGCCTGAACGCGGTGAAATTACCACCAAGCAAATCGACTTAACCGGTTTGTTGGTCGTGCTGCAAAGCGTGCCTCTTTCGGCGCAGACCCACGCGCAGTTGCGAAGCTTCGCGCCGTCCGGTCAGATCAACAACGCCATCATCGGCTGGACACGAACGGCGTCGGGAATCAGTAAATATCAACTGAAAGGCCAATTCCAAAATTTGGCCACCGCACCCCACGACAATATCCCCGGTTTTGCAAACTTAAGCGGCAACGTTAACGCTAACCAAATCGGCGGTGGGATCGTGCTGGATAGCAAAGCGCTGGTGGTCAAAGCGCCCAAAACATTCGTCGAGAATTTACAGTTCGATACGTTAACCAGCCAAGCCACTTGGAAAACCACCCACGATGGCGTGGATGTCAAAATCGATAACCTCGCCTTCGCCAACGATTTCAGTTCTATTTCACTAGCCGGGCAATTTAAATCGGTCGCCGGTACGCCGGGCTGGGTCGATATCGACGGCAAACTGCTGCGTGGCGATGCGCGCGGAATATGGCGTTACGTTCCTCGAATCGTTCCGGACGGGGTTCGCGAATGGGTCAAAACGGCCTTGCTCGCCGGCAAATCCGAGAGCGGTTCATTGCGGCTCAAAGGCAATCTATTCGATTTTCCGTTCGAGAATGACAAGGGTGGCGTATTCGAAGTGATTGCCGATGCCCATGATGGAATCGTCCGCTACGTGCCCGGTTGGCCCGCCATCGAAGCTATTTCTGCAAAATTGATTTTTCGCGGCATCACCATGGATATCGTTGGCCACAGCGGGCGCGTATTCCAAAGCAAGATCAACGGCGCACGCATCCGCATCGCAGATTTAGCCCACCACGCACCGGTGGTTGAGCTTGAGTTACGCGCCGATAGCAATGCCCAGGATGGGCTGCGCTTTATCAACGAAAGCCGGGTGCGCGAATTCATCAATCACGCGACCGATCGCTTTTCCGGCAACGGCAACGGCAAACTCAATTTAAAGCTTGCGATCCCGCTGGCACGCTTAGCGGAAACCCGCGTGACCGGCAACTGGGAATTCCTCAATGCCAAGGTGACCGACAAACAAGAAGCCATCCCGGATCTTGAGAAAATTACCGGGCATTTATTATTTTCCGAGCGAGGAATCGAGGCAAAACTGTTGCGCGGCGAAACGCTCGGTGGTCCAGCGCAAGCCAGCTTTACGACCGGCAAAGATTACAAGCTGACGATTACCACGCAAGGTAAAGCGACGGCGCAAGGCGTGTTCAAACAATATAAAAATCCGGCGATAAAGTATTTCACCGGAAACGGCGATTGGTCCGGCACGATTGCAGTTCACCGCGGGGCAGCCAACATCAAAATCGGCGCGAAGGGTACCTTGCTCGGCGGGCCGGCCGTATTCGATATCACCAATGACAAAGACGGCACCTTGCGGCTCACCGGCAGCGGCAGCGCGACGCTGGCGAGCATGAAACAAAATTTCGATAGCGGTGCGATGAAATATCTCAGTAGTGATGCGGCCTGGAATGGCAGCGTCACGATCAAAGATAAGACAGCGCGAATGAAGGCGATAGCGAAAACCAACGTGCTCGGCACACCCGCCCAATTCAATATCTCCACCAATAACGACGGCGCGACGTTGATCGAAGGCGGTGGCAATATCGAAACCGCCGCAGTCGAGAAAGAGTTACAACTCGCCATTTTGAAGGAGTTTTCCAAAACGGCGGAATGGAAAACCCAGATCAAAATCAAGGACAACAAAAACGAAATCGGCATCGACGCCAAAGCTAAGTTGTATGGCGAAGCGGTCGATATCAAGGTGGCGAGTCGCGGCGCCGACGGTTGGGACATCCGCGCGACCGGCAACGCGACGCCGCGCATGATCAAGCAAATTTGGCCGCAACCGTGGGTCGATTCACTTTCCGGCGCGAGCCCCTGGACCGGCAACCTTGAAGTGCGCGGAAAAAAATATTCCGGGCAATTCGATTCTGACTTACGGGGCTTAGCGTCCAATCTCCCTGCGCCGCTGGCGAAATCCGCCGCGGATGCTTGGCCTTCGCATATCGATATTTTGCCGCGCGACGGCAAGCACGAATTGTGGCGCGTCAAGCTCGGCAATCAAGTCAATGCCCAACTGGTACTGCGCGAAACCGGCGACGGCAAACGCGATGTTGCGCAGGGCGAAATTGCTTTTAATCGCGCCGCGCCCGATCCGGCGCGCGCCGGCTTGTGGCTGACCGGCCGTATCGACAACCTCGATGCCGACGGCTGGCGCACCGTTTCCAAACGCAGCGTAAGCGCGAACGGCGGCAAGACCGCTGACGCGGCCGCGATCAACATCGGCGGTGTGGATATCGTCGCGGCGAACATGACGCTGTTCGACCGCCGCTTTGTCAATTTTCAACTGAAGGCCGAGCAAGGCAATACCCAATGGCTGATCGGCATTGATGGTAACGACGTGCGCGGCAATGCGCTTTGGCAACCGGAGGGCGCCGGTTTTATCTCGGCGCGTTTTAGTCAATTGCATTTACCGGCAGCTAATCCCGCCGCGCCGGGCAACACGCAAACACGGCCGGCTGCAGGCGCGGGCCGTTTGCCATCGATGGATATCGCCGCCGATTCGTTCCAAATCGGCAAACGAAAGTTCGGCCGTTTAGAGTTACGTGCGAAGCAGGAAGGCCAGGATTGGCGTATGGAGCGGGTGCGCTTGTCCAGCCCGGCCGGCGTTTTCAGCGCTGATGGTGTTTGGCAAGGTTGGCTGGATCGCCCACAGACGTCGATGACCGTCAATCTTCGCGTCAGCGACCTAGGCCAATACTTGGGTAACATCGGCTACCCCGGCACGGTGAAGCGCGGCAGCGCGGAAATCAACGGCCAGGTTTCTTGGATCGGCGATCCTTATGCGTTGGACCCGCCAAGCTTGAGTGGAAATTTTACGTTGGCGGCAAAATCAGGGCAGTTTTTAAAAGCCGAGCCCGGCGTCGGCAAGCTGCTGGGCTTAATCAGCTTGCAATCGTTGCCGAAACGCATCACGCTCGATTTCCGCGATATTTTCAGCGATGGATTTGCGTTCGATGATATTGCCGCGACAGTAAAAATGGATTTAGGCGAGATGAAAACCGATGATTTTTTCATGCGCGGTTCCGCTGCCGGTGTGATCATGCAAGGCTCGGCCGATGCGCGCACGGAAACGCAAAATCTGAAGGTGAAAGTGATTCCCAGTTTAGCGGAAACGATCGCCATCGCCGGTGGCCTTGCCGGTGGCCCAATTATCGGCGTCGGGGCCTATATTTTGCAGAAAATTTTGCAAAATCCGTTCGACAAAATTTTTGCCTATGACTACACCGTGACCGGCAAATGGGAAGATCCGGTTGTGACCAAAGTCGCAGTGCCGCAGCCTGAGAAAAAAGCCATTCGCAGATGACGGGGAAATCGGTCTTTGTAGGACCAAGCCCGGACGCCTATCCACTTGTCATTGCGAGCTGCCTGTATCGGCGCGGCCGATACTGCTCACGGACCATGAACGGGATATTGTTGGAGAACAGTCGCTTGAAGGTCTGCGGCCTAGTACGACCAAGTGCGATAGCAACCGCCCAATCTTGTCCTCGCG
>JANOGO010000112.1:0-14236 GCA_031406045.1 Pseudomonadota bacterium | reverse complement strand
AACGCAACGGCGAACAGCGTGAACAGGCCTTCTGCTTCAGGCCCAATGATCAGGCGGCGGATCACGAGGTAGACGAAAAACAACCCAGACAATATCGACACCACAATGCCGAACAACGAAAATAATTGCAGCGGCGCAATGGAAAATCCGGTGATCAAATCGAAGTTTAATCGGATCAAGCTATAGAGCGAATATTTCGACTCGCCCGCGGCGCGCTCGGCGTGGGCGACTTCGATTTCCACCGGATTGCGCGCAAACGTATACGCCAGCGCCGGGATGTAGGTGTTGACCTCGCTGCATTCGTTGATGGCGCGAATAATGTTGCGGCTATAAGCGCGCAGCATGCAGCCCTGGTCGGTCATTTTGACTTTGGTAAAGCGTTCGCGGACACGATTCATCATGCGCGATGCAATTTTTCGCCAAGTGCTGTCTTGGCGCATCACGCGAATGGTGCCAACGTAGTCGTGACCTTCATCGATTTTATTCATCAGGTTGGCGATTTCTTCCGGCGGATTTTGCAGATCGGCGTCCAGCGTGATGATGGTGTCGCCGCGTGCTTTAGCAAAACCCGCCATGATCGCCATGTGCTGACCAAAGTTTCCATTGAGCAAAATTACCCGGGTTACGTCGGCACGCCGTTCGAACTGCTCGCGCAACATGGCCGCCGAGCGATCGCTGCTGCCGTCGTTGATGAAGATAATTTCGTAGCTATGCTTTAGCGCATCGAGCGCCGGATAAAGACGCTGAAACAGCGACGTCAGGCCGTCTTCTTCGTTGTAGACCGGGATGACGACGGAAACCTGTGGCGCGCTCATCGTTACTTTCCGCCGGAGCGCATGACTTCGCGTAGCGCCTCGCAGGTTCGCTCGACATCCGATCGCGTCATCATCGGGAACAACGGCAGCGAAATCGTTTCGCGCGCGATGCGTTCGCTGATCGGGAACATGCCTTCTTTGAAGCCTTTCTTGCGAAACAGCGTGGTGAGATGCACCACTTCATAAGAAATTCCGATACCGATGTGTTTTGCATGCATCGCGGTAACGAATGCTGCGCGAGAAATTTTCATTTCGTTTAACGGTAATAATATCGTAAACATATTCCAACTGTGGCCGGGATTATTGCGCGGCGGCATGCTATCGTCGTCGAGCAATTCATCGGATTTCAAACAATCAAAATAATATTCGGCAAGCTCGCGGCGCTTTGCACACCATGTTTCGAGTTGCTTCAACTGCGCGATGCCGAGGCGGGCGCTGACGTCGCTCATATTGAATTTTCCGCCGGCAACGTCGATGTCGCGAGTGCCGTCAGCCAAACGCGTGATGCCATGAAACCGGAGGCGCAACGCGTGCTTCAGCTCGTTATCGTTATTTAAAACTAACGCGCCACCTTCGATGGTCGTCATATTTTTGTTCGGATGAAAACTGAACGCGACCAGATCGCCTTGGCTGCCGACGGGCTTATCGTTGCAACGCGAACCGATCGCTAACGCAGCGTCTTGAATCACGCGCAGCCCGTAGCCGTTGGCCAGTGCGGCCAGCGCATCGGCGTCAAGCGGTGCGTTGAAATCCGTCGGCAACAGCGCTTTTGTGCGGTTACGAATGGCGGCCTCGGCTGCGGCAAAATTCATGTTGCGGGTCTTTAAATCGACATCGACAAACACAGCGGTCGCTCCGATTTTATCAATCGTGTTCGCGGCGGCGAAAAAATTTTGCGCCGGTGTGATGATTTCATCGCCGGGACCGGCGCCGATGATTTGCAACGCAACTTCGAATGCGGCAGTCGCCGACGTCAGCGTAACGACCGGGCGGCCACTGCAATAATCCGACAGATTTTTTTCAAACGTTGTGACCTGTGGTCCGGTAGCTATCCACAATGAACGCAGCGTATCCGCGACATCGGAAATCATGTCCGCATTGATGGTCGGGCGTGCGAACGGAAGAAAATCAGCCACGCTTAAGATCGCGCAACAATGAAAACGCCGAAGACAATAATGCCGATGCCGATTAAGCGCATTGGTGTGAGGGCTTCGCCGAACAAATACCACGCGGCGAGCGCGTTGACGACGTAACCGATCGACAACATCGGATAAGCGACGCTGACTTCGACACGCGACAACGCCATGATCCAAACGATGACGCTGACGACATAGCAAACCAAGCCGGTGAAGATATGCGGCTGCGTCGCGAGTTGCCAACCGACAGGGATAATATTGCCGCGTTCGAACGCGAAATGTCCGACAGCATTCGTCCCGGCTTTGAGTAGCAATTGCGCGGCTGCATTGAGCAACACACCGGTGAGAATGAGAGAAAAACTGATTCTGTTCATTGATTGTTTAGGCCGTTCTCTAAGGCGTCGCGATGATAACACGGCGCGTATCTTGGCTGATCAGGCGCATCGGCAATCCCGAGACGATATAGGATTGATACTGGCCAGGCTCGAGCAATGCCAAGGCCGGCGCGCCGCTGCGCCAAATGGCTTCAAATTCATCCAGCGTGGGAATAGATTTTTCCGGTTGTTGTTGCTGGCCGAATTCGAATTCATCGCGGTAATCCACCAAGGTCATGGTGCGATTGAGATAAAAAGGCAAGGTCTGATCGTAGGTTTTGACGCTGTACATCGGAATATCGGCTCGTAACAGCGGTTTGATTTGCGCGGCGAGATGCGCGGCAGAATTGGAAGGCGAAAGTGATTCATGGCCCAGCAAACCCAGCATTGTCGCGAGAAAGCCACCAGCACCGAGCGCGATAAATCCCATTTTAATTCTCTCTTTGCTCACAAGAAAATACGCGAGTAAGCCGGCCAATCCAAGGGCGCCGAATGCGAGGCTAAGCCACTGCGAATAATTGCGATACAGATCCAGAATTGGCGATGCGTCGCGCGCTTTCAGCGCCATGGGTATGCCGATGAGCCCCACTAGGCTCAGCGTGATCGCAAGGCTGATGGTAGCGAGTGCGAAAAAGGGTTTCACTTTAGTGAGGTACGGGCCGAGCAGCAACGCCAGCGCAGGGAAAATAGGTAATAAGTACGCCGGTAATTTTGATCCGGACAGGCTAAAAAAAATAAACACGAATCCGCACCAAACGACGAGAAACCGCTGCGGCGAAAATATGCCCAGCCGCGCCGACGTGTGCCACGCGCTGGCGGCGCCATGCAGCGCCAGCGGAATCCACGGGATCAATCCGATCAACAGTATCGGCAGGAAATACCACGCAGCTTCGTCGCGGCGATGCACGTTCGAGGTGTAACGTTGGAAATGCTCATGAATAAAAAAGAAGTTCGGAAACTCGGGATTGCGCAGGGTTACGGCGATGAACCACGGCGCCGCGATGAGCAAAAATAATATCAAGCCGGGAATGACATGCAGTTTGCGCCACGGCGTAACGTCTCGATTCAGCGCGCTGTAGATGACTAGCGTTGCTGACGGGATCACGACGCCGATCAGCCCCTTGCTCAGAACCGCGCCCGCCGCGGCGCTCCAGGCGACCAGCATCCAGTTGCGCGCGCTTGCCGAAGCGGTTGGTTGCGCTTGCGCCAGCAAGAATCCGGCGAGTGAAAGCGTTAGAAAAAACGTCAGGCCCATGTCCAGGGTATTGATGTGGCCGAGCGCGACGTAGTAAAGATTGGTCGCGAGAAATAGCGCGGCGAGCTGCCCAGCGCTCGCGCCGAATAGCCGCATTGCGGCGAACCCAACCACTGCGATGCCGAGGAAGCCGCTGATCGCGGTCCACAATCGCGCGGTCCATTCGTTGACGCCGAACATTTGGAACGCGAGGGCCGTGGCCCAATACTGAAACGGCGGCTTTTCGAAATATTTGATGCCGTTCAGTCGAGGTGTAGTCCAATCGCCGCTGAGCGCCATCTCGCGCGAGATTTCCGCATAGCGGCCTTCGTCGGGCTTCACCAAGTGACGATAGTCCAGCGTGCCGAACCAAATCAACGTGAAAACGCCGAGCAGTAACAAAATTGGCCAGCGGAAAAGCGCTGCCGGCTTAGGCATCCGTTACGGGGCTGCTTTTTACGTTTGATTTTAGCAATACGATGACCGCACCGCTGCCGCCATTCGCCGCCGAGGCTTCAACGTACGCGAGGATCTCGTCTTTTTGCATTAACCAATGCCGTACTTTTTGTTTCAACACGGGCTCGCCGGTTTGCGAGCGCAAACCCTTGCCGTGAATGATGCGCACGCAACGTTCGCCATTAAGACGGGCGCGATGAATGAACTCGACCAACTCGGTGCGCGCCTGGTCAGTCGTGTGACCATGTAAATCCAATTCGTAACGAACTGACCAATAACCATTGCGCAAGCGCCGCGCGACATTTTTTGGCAGACCGGGGCGGATGAACACCGACGATTCCGACGTTTCGAATTCGCCTGCAACGTCGAGTGGATCGCTCAGCGCCTCTTTCAGCACCTCGCGATCGTCGCGTATTAATTGATTGGGAATCGGCTTGGGACGCGGCTTTGCGAGCATCGCCTTGTCGGGAGCGCGCACCGGTTGAACGTCGGCAACGGCTTCGCGGAACAGCGCGAATTCATTGGCTTCTTCTGCAGACATGGCCTGGGAGCCAATACTGGTGCGGTTCTTCACGATGCTCAATGATTCAAATGAAGGTTCGATTAATGCAAGTCTTCCAAATATTTTTGCGCGTCGAGCGCCGCCATGCAGCCGGTCCCGGCGCTGGTGACCGCCTGGCGATAGACATGATCCTGTACATCGCCGGCGGCAAATACGCCGGGAATATTAGTCGCGGTCGCGTTGCCGCTGTTTCCGCTTTTGGTTTTGATATAGCCGTTCGTCATATCAATCTGGCCTTCGAACAATTGCGTGTTGGGGGTGTGGCCGATGGCGATGAATACGCCTTTGAGCGGCATGTCCTTGGTGGTCGCTTCGGTGGTGCCTTTGATGCGAATTCCGGTCACGCCGGTCTTATCGCCGATCACTTCGTCGAGCGCTTGATTCCATTCGACGCGCAGGTTACCGGTCTTCACGCGATCCATCAGTTTGTCGATCATGATCGCCTCGGCGCGCAGCTTATCGCGGCGATGCACCAGGGTCACGGTCTTCGCGATATTGCTTAAGTAAAGCGCTTCTTCCACTGCCGTGTTTCCGCCGCCGATCACGGCGACATCTTCGCCTTTGTAGAAAAATCCATCGCAGGTCGCACAAGCGGAAACGCCTTTACCCATGAACGCGCTTTCCGAGGGCAAACCCAGGTAGCGCGCCGACGCGCCGGTGGCGATCACCAGTGCGTCGCAAGTATAAGTGGCCGAATCGCCGACCAGCGTCAGCGGTTTTTCTTTAAGTTGAACGCTGTTGACGTGATCGAACACGATCTCGGTGCCGAAACGTTCGGCGTGTTTTAGAAATCGTTCCATTAACTCGGGGCCTTGCACGCCATCGGCATCGGCGGGCCAATTATCGACGTCGGTTGTGGTCATCAACTGACCGCCTTGGGCGAGGCCGGTAATTAAAACCGGTTTGAGGTTGGCGCGCGCCGCATAAACGGCGGCAGAATAACCGGCGGGGCCGGAGCCGAGAATGATGAGTTGATGATGTTTTGTGGTCATGATGTCGAATGGTTTGATTTGAGGGTGAATTTTCCGGTTATTTGCGCGCTTTGTCGAGGTCGATAACGTTATAATTGCGGCAATATTTGAATCAAATGGTCACAATGTTAGGATTGTTCAAGCCCACCATGGCGCACGCTGCCGAGCCGATGTCGCCGAAGCTATCACGCTTGCTGCGCGAAGCCTATTGGCTGCTGCTGGCGGCGGTCGGTTGTTATTTGGCGCTGATCTTGATCAGTTATCAGCGCAGCGATCCCGGCTGGTCTCACACCGGCGGCAGCAACGTGCGCAACATCGGTGGGCCGTTCGGCGCGTGGTTGTCGGATATTCTACTTTCCGTTTTTGGCTTATCGGCATGGTGGTGGGCGGTGCTAGGGTTTGTCGTCGTGCTGCATAGTTACCGTCGTTTAGATCTTTCCGGGTTGATCGATCGCCACTCCGCAGCCGTAACGTCGATTGGTTTCGTGACGGTTCTTTTGACCAGCGCCGGCATCGAAGCGCTGCGTATGCATAGCCTCAACGCCGACTTACCGGGCGCGCCCGGCGGCATGTTGGGTGCGTTGATTTCCCGTACGTTGAGCCAGGGCTTCGGATTCACCGGAACCACATTGCTGTTGCTGGTTCTGTTCGCGATCGGTTTTAGTTTATTCACCGGATTGTCATGGTTGCGGCTCGCCGAAAAAACCGGCCACGCACTCGAGTTGCTGTTCATCGGTAGCCGTCAGCGTTTCCAAGCATGGCGCGATCGCCGCGCGGGCGAAGCGGCGCAAATCGAGCGCGAGGAAAGCGTCGGCGAGTTGACGCGTATTTTCGAGCAGCGCGAACCGGTGATGATCGCGCCGCCCGCGCCGGAGGTGATTAAATCCGCGCGAGTCGCCCAAGAAAAACAAGTTCCGCTATTCGCCGATTTGCCGGATTCGGAATTGCCGCCGCTGTCGCTGCTGGATGCCGCGGCCGCGCCGATCGAAACGATGGGTAACGATGTGCTGGAGTTTACCTCCCGGCTAATCGAGAAAAAACTGCTCGAATTTAATGTGCAGGTAAAAGTTCTCGCGGCGTATCCGGGCCCGGTCGTGACGCGCTACGAAATTGAGCCGGCGGTCGGCGTGAAGGGCAGCCAGATTGTGAATTTGGTTAAAGATCTGGCGCGCTCGCTATCGGTCGCTTCAATTCGCGTGGTTGAAACCATTCCGGGTAAAAGCTGCATGGGTTTGGAAATTCCCAATCCCAAGCGCCAGGTGGTGCGGCTGTCGGAGATACTGAGTTCCAAGGTTTACGCCGAAATGGCTTCGCCGTTGACCTTGGCCTTGGGCAAAGATATTGCGGGTTATCCGATCGTCGCCGATCTGGCGCGGATGCCGCATTTGCTCGTCGCCGGTACTACCGGTTCCGGGAAATCTGTCGCGATCAATGCGATGATTTTGAGCTTGCTGTACAAGGCTTCGCCGAAGCAAATTCGCGTGATCCTGATCGATCCGAAAATGTTGGAGTTGTCGGTGTACGAAGGCATTCCACATTTACTCGCGCCGGTGGTGACCGATATGCGTCAAGCCGGTGCGGCGTTGAATTGGTGTATCGGCGAAATGGATCGGCGCTATAAACTGATGTCGGCGATGGGCGTGCGAAACCTCACCGGTTATAACAGCAAAGTTGCCGAAGCGGAGAAAGCCGGCAGCCCGTTGAAAAATCCGTTCAGCATCACGCCCGATAATCCCGACGCGTTAGACGCGTTGCCGCTGATTGTGGTCGTGATCGACGAATTGGCCGACTTGATGATGGTGGTCGGTAAAAAAGTCGAAGAGCTGATCGCACGCTTGGCGCAAAAGGCGCGCGCTTCCGGCATTAATTTGATTCTTGCTACGCAACGGCCATCGGTCGATGTCATCACCGGCTTGATCAAAGCCAATATCCCGACGCGGATTGCGTTTCAAGTGTCGAGCAAAATCGATTCGCGCACGATTCTCGACCAAATGGGCGCCGAGGCCTTGCTTGGCCAGGGCGATATGCTTTATTTACCGCCGGGTTCGGGCTATCCGCAGCGCGTGCATGGCGCGTTCGTCGCCGATCAAGAAGTTCACAAAGTGGTCGAATATTTAAAAGAGCAGGGCGAGCCGAATTATGTCGATGGTATTTTGGATGGCGATGATAGCGCCAACGGTGATGTCGATATCCTCACCGGCGGCAATGGCGGCGGCGAAAAAGACCCGCTGTACGATCAAGCGGTGGAAATTGTGTTGAAATCGCGCCGCGCGTCGATCTCGTTGGTGCAGCGTCATTTGCGCATCGGCTACAACCGTGCCGCGCGCTTGATTGAAGATATGGAAAAAGCGGGCATGGTGTCGGCGATGCAATCGAACGGCAATCGCGAGATCTTGGTGCCGGGCGCGAGTGTTGAACGGTAGGCGCGCGGTTTAACTCGGGCGTTAAGCCATGTCAATCACCTGTTTGATAAAGCTATGACCATTAAATTCCTAAGCATTGCCGCCGCGTTAATGTTGACTGCGGGTGGGGCCAGTGCCGGCGGCATCGATCAGTTACGCGAATTCGTCAACGGTGCAAAAACCTTGCGCGCACAGTTCACCCAAACCGTGCTCGATCGCGCCGGAAAAGTCAGCAACGAATCCAGCGGCACGATGCAGTTTTCGCGGCCGGGCAAATTTCGTTGGGAATACAGCAAACCGTACCCGCAATTGATTGTCGGCGACGGTCAAAAATTGTGGATTTGGGATCGCGATCTGAATCAAGTCACGGTCAAAAAACTAAGTGATTCGCTTGGCTCCAGCCCCGCCGCGTTGCTTGCCGGCAGCAACGAAATCGAACGCAGTTTTACGCTGATTGATGGCGGTAACAACGATGGCATCGAATGGCTTCAAGCGCAACCTAAAGATCGCGACACCACGTTTGAAAGCATTCGGATGGGTTTTGGCGAGGCGGGAATTCAGATGATGGAGTTGGTCGATAGCTTTGGCCAAAAAACCATTATTCGTTTTGCCAAGGTGGAAAAAAATCCCAAGCTGGCTGCCGAAACATTCAAATTTTCACCGCCAAAAGATGCCGACGTCGTCGGCGAATGAACATAAATTAATAGAGGAATCGCCGTGACTTTCATGCAAATTTCTAAACGCGGTCTGTTATGTTTTGCCATGGTTGTATCGATGGCAGCGGCGGCGCAAGCGGGGAAGCCGACCGTGGTGGTGCATCGAGACGACGCCGGCGAATTGGATGCCGATGGCTGGACCCTGGCAAAGTCGACCAACGGCAACTACTCGGTAGACTTGCCGATGAAGTTCAAGGATTTCACCGCAACCCACAACGATCCAAAATCGCCGGTAGCCGAATCGTACGGCCTCAGCGCCAGGATGATGCAACCGATTCGATTCACGACCTCGCGCATGCATTTTCGTGAAGGAAAGGAAATGGCGCGCAAACGATTCGAGCAAATTAAGTCGGCAGCCGGGAAAGGCCCCTACAAGACCATTAAGCCAATGCGTATGAACGAGTACGACGCGCTCGAAGTCGAACTGGAAGTTAAAAAAGGCCGCGCGATACAGCGCACCGTGCTGCTGGAAGAAGATATTTTTACCATGATTATGGAATTTGCCAAGAGTGAAGAAGCAGCGGCAATGCGCTTGGCGCCGCGATTCTTTAAATCGGTGACATTCGAGTAACGGCGCGCCGTGACGTTATGGCTTTGCTGTCGCCGCCGCTGGCCGAACTGTTACGCCCGAAAACCCTAGACGAAGTAATCGGCCAAGCCCATTTGTTGGGCGCCGGCAAGCCGCTGCGCATCGCGTTCGCGGCAAAAAAAATCCACTCGATGATTTTGTGGGGTCCGCCGGGCGTCGGCAAAACCACGCTGGCGCGGCTGATGGCGCAGTCCTTCGATGCCGATTTTGTGCCGATTTCAGCGGTTCTTTCCGGCGTCAAAGATATCCGCGAGGCGATCGATCAAGCGCAACTCAATCGCGAGCAATTCGGCCGTTCGATGATTTTGTTTGTCGATGAAGTGCATCGCTTTAACAAGTCGCAGCAGGACGCTTTCTTGCCCCATGTCGAATCCGGTCTGATCACCTTCATCGGTGCGACGACGGAAAATCCATCGTTCGAAGTCAACGGCGCGTTGCTGTCGCGCGCGACGGTTTATGTGCTGCACAGTCTGTCCGAAGACGAATTAGGTACCTTGCTAAGACGCGCTCTGGATGCGGTTCTTCAGGGCATTGATATTTCCGGCGAGGCGGCGAAAATGCTCGCCGAGAACGCCGATGGTGATGGCCGGCGGCTCCTTAATTTGGTCGAGCAACTCGCTGTTGCGGTCGAACAAAGCGCAGCGGAAACGATCGACGCTGAACTGGTCACGAACACGCTGACCCGCAGCGGCCGCCGTTTCGACAAAGGCGGCGATCAGTTCTACGATCAAATTTCCGCGTTGCATAAATCGGTGCGTGGCTCGAATCCTGACGGCGCGTTGTATTGGCTGGTGCGGATGTTGGACGGTGGCGCTGATCCGCGGTATTTGGGACGGCGCTTGATTCGGATGGCGAGCGAAGATATTGGTCTCGCCGATCCGCGCGCGCTCAATTTAACGTTGGATGCGGTTGTAACATTCGAGCGTTTGGGCTCGCCGGAAGGCGAGCTGGCTTTAGCGCAAGCGGCGCTGTATTTGGCCTGCGCGCCGAAGAGTAACGCCGCTTACGTCGCGTATAATGCGGTTCGCGCTTTCATCGCGAAGGACCAGTCGCGGCCGGTGCCGGTTCACTTGCGTAATGCGCCAACCAAACTCATGAAAAATTTGGGCTATGGCAAAGAATATCGCTACGCCCACGATGAAGAAAACGCCTACGCGGCCGGTGAGCATTATTTACCCGACGGCATCGAAAACCAGCGTTGGTACGAGCCGAGCGATCGTGGTTTAGAAGGAAAAATTCGTGATAAATTAACGGCGTTGCGCGAGCTGGACGCTCGGAAAAAGCGTGAAAAGTGAAGGGTGAAATGTGAAAAGCCTGACGATCACCCTTAGCGAATTTTTCCTCTTCACCTTTCACTCTTCACTTTTCACTTTTTTGAGACCATGTTAGACATTCAATTATTCCGAACCGACCTAGAGGGCATCGTCAAGCGACTTAGCTCACGCGGCTTCCAGCTCGATCGTTTAGCATTCCAAGCGCTGGAAAACGAACGTAAAACAATCCAAGTGAAGACGCAGGAATTGCAAGCGAAGCGCAATCAGTCCTCTAAATTGATCGGCCGAGCCAAAGCGAAAGGCGAAGATGCCTCAGTGATTTTGGCCGAGGTTGCGAATCTCGGCGACGAGTTGAAAGCGGCCGAAGCGCAACTCGAATCCGTCCAGGCCAAGGTACAAGATTTGATGTTGAATGTGCCGAACTTGCCCGACGCAAGCGTTCCTGCTGGAAAATCATCGGACGACAATGTTGAAGTGCGGCTCTGGGGCACGCCACGGATTTTTGATTTCGAAGCGAAAGATCACGTCGATGTCGGAACTAATCTTGGTGGCTTGGATTTTGAAACCGCCGCAAAACTTTCCGGCGCGCGCTTCACGTTGATGCGCGGCAAAATCGCGCGGCTGCATCGCGCTATCGCCCAGTTCATGCTCGATACGCAGACGCAAGATCATGGCTATGTCGAGCACTACACGCCCTATATCGTCAACAGTGAAACTCTGCTTGGCACTGGGCAATTGCCGAAATTTAAAGACGATATGTTCGCCGTGCGTAAAGGCGGCGATGCCGATGCGGAAGATTTGTATTTAATTTCCACCTCGGAAATTTCGCTGACTAATACGGTTCGTGGTGAGATATTACCGCTCGATCAATTACCGCTAAAACTGACCGCACACACGCCCTGTTTCCGCTCGGAAGCGGGCAGTTATGGCAAAGACACGCGCGGCATGATTCGGCAACATCAATTCGATAAAGTCGAAATGGTGCAGATTGTGCATCCAGAAAAATCCTACGCAGCATTGGAGGAAATGGTTGGTCATGCTGAGGCGATTTTGCAGAAGTTGGAATTACCTTATCGCGTGATGGCGCTGTGTACCGGCGATATGGGTTTCGGCGCGGCGAAAACCTACGATCTGGAAGTTTGGCTGCCGGCGCAAAACGCCTATCGCGAAATTTCTTCTTGCAGCAATTGTGAAGCATTTCAGGCTCGACGGATGCAGGCTCGCTTTCGTAACGCGCAGGGAAAGCCCGAATTGGTTCATACGTTAAATGGCTCGGGACTTGCTGTCGGGCGCACGCTCGTTGCGGTGCTGGAAAACTATCAGCAAGCCGATGGCAGCGTCACTGTACCGATGGTATTGCGCCCGTACATGGGCGGTCTTGAGAAGATAAACTAACCGATGCCTCGTTACTTCGCATTGATTCCGGCTGCGGGAAGCGGCACGCGGCTCGGCGGCGAAACGCCGAAACAATATCTCGAAATTGACGGTAAATGCTTGCTAGCCCACGCGGCCGCGAGCTTGCTCGCGGCGCCGCGTATCGTCAAAACATTTATCGTGACGCTTCCTGGAGATCCTTATGCAGAGCGGATCACAGCGATGCCTGGCCTGGAAGCCGCTCTGGTTGTGCCTTGTGGCGGTGCCACTCGCGCAGAAACGGTGTTGAATGGATTGCGCGCAATCGAAAAACATGGCGTTCTAGATAACGATTGGGTGTTGGTGCACGATGCCGCGCGGCCATGTTTATCGGTGGCTGCGCTGAATCGGTTGATCGACGAAATCGGCACCGATGTGGTCGGCGGCCTGTTAGCGGTGCCGGTCGCGGATACGATTAAGCGCGGCGATGAATATCAGCGCGCGACTGCGACAGTACCGCGTGCCGACCTTTGGCACGCGCAAACGCCGCAGATGTTTCGCGCCGGAACTTTGCGTAACGCCTTGCTTGATGCAACGTTGGAAAACATCACCGACGAGGCCAGCGCGATCGAGACGGCCGGTATGCGGCCGAAATTGGTAATGGGTGAGCGCAGCAACATTAAGGTAACTTATCGCGACGATCTACCCCTTGTAGAATGGCTCCTGGAGCGGCTCGCAGCGGCATGAGCAACTTACGCATCGGCCAAGGATTTGATGTGCACAGGTTTGCACCGAACCGAAAACTTATCATTGGTGGCGTCGACATTCCCTATCACGTCGGCTTGCTCGGACATTCGGACGCGGATGTTTTGCTTCATGCGATTTGCGATGCGTTGCTCGGCGCCGCCGGATTAGGCGATATCGGCCGGCACTTTTCCGATCAAGATGCGGCGTTTAAAGATATCGACAGCCGCGTGTTTTTACGCGCGTTAAACGATAAATTACGCGCCCAACTATTCGTAGTCGTTAATATCGATGCGACGATCATCGCGCAGGCGCCGCGTATGGCGTCGCACATTAGCGCGATGATTGAGAATATCGCAAGCGATCTCGGTGTCGATCAAACGATTATTAATGTGAAAGCGACAACGACCGAGCAGCTTGGTTTTACCGGCCGCGGCGAAGGGATTGCCGCACAGGCCGTTTGCTTAATCGAACGAGCTTTATAAGTCCGCGTCGGACGTGGTTTGCGACAAGCGGCTGACTAAGTTGCGCAGGAAAATTTTGTTGTATTGCAACTGTGTGCTTTCCGACATTAAGTCCATCTGCGGCACGTGTAAACGAACGATTTGAACGTCGTCGAGCGCGCTGATCGCCGTGGTGCGTTCCTGATTCGTTGGATTCAGAAACGAAATTTCGCCGAAGCAATCGCCTGCCTTCAGCGCATTCAACATGCGGCCATTTTTTGTGACTTTGACCTTGCCTTTCACAATCACATAAAACGCCTGATCGATATCGCCTTCCTGTAATACACTTTCGTTTTTCTTGCGGCTGACCCAATCGGCATTGCGGACCACTTCTTTAAGCTGTTCTTCGCGGAAGAATTTGAAGAAGTTCAGATCACGCAGCAGGTTTACTTTTTCCGCGTGACTTAGCTCGTTGACGATTTGTTCCCATTCTTTCAGGCTGTCGGCAAGATCGCGCGAGAATTCGTACCAATTCGGATAGCGGATCGACAAATCTTTGTTCATCGCTTTTTGCACGATTGCAACGAGGCGATCGGGCAACTCGGGCCGAAAATCGGTGATCGGCGTTGCCGGCTCGTTCAAGATTTTATTCAACATGGACGGAAAATTCTGTGCGGTAAACGGCAGTTTTCCGCTCAGTAATTCATACAGCACGATCCCCATCGAGTAGATATCGGACTGCACCGAAGGATTGTCTTCGTTGATTTGCTCCGGCGACATGTAGGCGGGCGAGCCGAGAAAACCTTGCACCTGGGTGGTTTGCGTGGTCGAAATGTGCGCCGTGCCGAAATCGCTGATCTTGATATCGTCTTGATCGCTGAGCAGAATATTGGCCGGCTTGATGTCGCGATGGATCACGCCGTTTTGATAAGCGTAGTCGAGCGCGCGGCAGCATTTAAATACCAGCATCGCGACTTTGCGGATCGGCAATAGGTTTTCTTCGGTGCAATATTGTTTGAGATTACCGGCCGGAACGTATTCCATGACCAGGTAGCTCATCTCGGCATCGGTCGAGGCGTCGAACACCTTCACGATGTTCGGATGCACCAATTTTCCGGCGAGCGAGGCTTCGATTAAGAACAGTTTGCGGCGGCGCGCGGCCTCGGG
>JANOGO010000103.1:0-3191 GCA_031406045.1 Pseudomonadota bacterium | reverse complement strand
GTCGCGCAAGAAAAAGCCATCAAGGAAAAACGCAAAGATCTTCTCGGTATGATCCGCGCGTGGTACGACACGGTGGCGTTTATTCAGGCGAAGCCGGACGAAGCGGCGCAGATTATGAGCAAGGTTGTCGGCTTGAAGCCGGACGAATATAAAGTGTTCCTGCCGGGCACCAAGTTCTTCGGTGAAAAAGAAGTGCTTGCCGCCATGGACGACAAAAGCGCGAGTTCGCTGACCGCGGTAGCGCCGACCATCATGAAATTTTTGCTCGACAACAAGTTGATGGAAGGTAATGCGGATGTTGCGAAAGGCATTGACGCGTCACTAGTGCGCGAAGTCGCCAAGCGCTGAGCCGATTCGCCGGTGCGATGATCCCGTGGAACCCCATTTGAGCAGCAGCGCTGAAACATCAAGCGCGCGTCCGAGCATTTGGGTTATTCGCGGTGCGCTCAGCGTTCAGCGATACTGGATGTTCGCTATCGTCGGTTTTGTCATTCCGATCGCGCTGTGGTGGATCGCAAGCGCCAGCGGTTGGGTGGACAAAGTGTTTTTGCCGAGTCCGGTCGACGTCTTAGCGCGGATCGGCAAATGGTTCAACGAAGATAATTTGTTGCGGGATATTTGGATCAGTACCTATCGCGTCAGCGTCGGCTGGTTGTTATCAGCTTTGATTGCGTTGCCGCTGGGACTATTCATCGGCACCTACCGGCCGATCCAAGCCTTGTTGGAGCCGCTGATGGATTTCATTCGCTACATGCCCGCGGTCGCGTTTATTCCGCTGGTGATGATCTGGGTCGGGATCGACGAAAGCTCGAAGATCGCGATCATTTTCATCGGCACGTTTTTTCAGATGGTATTGATGATGGCCGAAGACGTGCGCCGCGTGCCGATGCAGCAAATCGAAGCAGCGCAGACCATGGGCGCGGCGCGCGGTGAAGTGTTGTCGCTGGTGGTGTTTCAATCGGCCAAGCCGGCGTTATTGGATACGCTACGCGTCACGATGGGTTGGGCGTGGACTTATTTGGTGGTCGCGGAACTCGTCGCCGCGAATTCCGGCCTAGGCTACGCTATTCTTAAAGCGCAACGGTTTTTGCAGACCGACAAAATCTTTGCCGGGATTCTATTGATCGGCGCCATCGGTCTGGCCATGGATCAAGGTTTTCGCTTGTTGCATCGCCGCTCGTTCCCATGGCTTTATTCGAGATAGACGTGGCCAAAACCATTACGATTTCCCGGCTCGGCAAAATATTCTCGACCGCAGAAGGCGTCACCATCGCTCTGGAAAATATCGATCTCGCCGTCGGCGCGGGGGAATTCGTCACGTTGGTTGGTGCCTCGGGCTGCGGCAAATCAACCTTGCTGCGCATTATCGCGGGGTTAGAGAAAAGAACCAGCGGCCAGATACAGATAGACAACGAACCGGTCGATGGCCCCGGCGTGGACCGCGCCGTGGTGTTTCAACATTACAGCCTTTATCCCTGGCTCACGGTGATGCAGAACATCAAGTTCTCGCGCCGGCTCGAAATCCATCAGCGCGATATCACCTCCGCCGATGTCGAAGCCGCATCAGGCCGCGCCGATGCGCTGTTAGCCGTGATGGGCTTGAAGCACGTCGCCGATGCCTATCCGAATCAATTGTCCGGCGGGATGCAGCAGCGCGTTGCCATCGCCCGGGCGCTGATGCCGCGGCCGCAGATTCTGTTGATGGACGAGCCGTTCGGCGCGCTCGATGCCCAAACCCGCGACGTGATGCATGATCTCATCCGTTATTTGCGGGCGATGGAAAACACCACGATTGTTTTCGTCACCCACGATGTCGAAGAGGCGATATATCTCGGTAATCGTGTAGTAGTTTTAGCGCCGCGACCGGGGCGAATCGACAGCATTCACGCGGTGCCGTTGCCGGACGAGCGCGAACAAGATATGAAACTCGCGCCCGAATTCACCGCGATGAAACGCACGATTCTCGAGCGTATCCGCGAGACGTCGGGCATGAAAACCGATTACGACATGCTGCGTAAGCTCACGCAAAACGCGGCGCAGATTTCCTAAACAGGATCCGGGAATGATCACCACTTTGCCTAAAATATCCGCCGATACTTTGCTGTGGCAAGACTTGATCCCCGGCGGCGCCCACTGGTCTGGGATCGTCCGGCGTGGTACGACGTTGCGCCTGATCGATTTAAAAGGCGGCGCGAACTGCTCGGCGATTTTCTTCAATCAAGAAGAAAAACTCGAGCGCTACAATATGGCCGATACGCTCAAAGCGCAACATACGGCCCATCTAACCCTAGGCCATGTCTGTTATTCGGATATGGGGCGCGTGTTGTGTTCCATCACCGCCGATAATGTAGGCTGGCACGATCCATTGTGCGGGCCGTCCAATGCCGAGGATATTCGCAGCAAGTTTGGCGAGCGCAGTTATCAAACGGCGCGCAACGAAATGTACCGTAACGGTCGCGATGGATTGCTGATCGAATTGGCGAAATGGGGATTGGGCGCGCGAGACTTGGCCGCGACGGTGAATTTTTTCAGCAAGGTTTGGATCGATGATGATGGTGAGTTTCACTACGTCCCCAGCCATTCGCAGGCCGGTGCCGCATTGGAGCTGCGTTTCGAAATGAATTGTTTGGTGGCGCTTTCAACCGCACCCCATCCGTTAACGGATTCCGGCGAATATCAGCCAGGCGCGATTAGCGTAACGGCTTGGCGATCCGGTGCAGTCGCGCACAACGATCCGTGCCGCATCAGTTGCGCCGAAAACGGCCGTGGTTTTCACAACACCGAATTGTATTTTCGAGGAGCAAACCCATGAGCGGTAAGCTTACCGAGAGTACGTTGAATGTTACCAAGGCAAGTTACGACTTAACCCTGCCGGCCGGTGAAGGCTGGTTGCGCGAAATCAAGCGCGGGCAAATCTTGCGCATCGTTGACGTTGAAGGTAACCAATCCGCCGATACCATGTTCTATAGCGCAGCAAACCCGGCTGAACGCTACAGCGCGCAAGATACCATTCGTGCGCAGCGTAGGCTGTATCTCACGAGCGGGAGCCGGTTAATGTCCAGCGACGGCAACGTGTTGTTGACCATCGTTGCCGACACCTGCGGCCGCCACGATACCCTGGGCGGCGCCTGCGCCCAGGAGAGCAACACCGTGCGCTACGCCTTGGACAAGCGGCACATGCACGCCTGCCG
>JANOGO010000069.1:0-2915 GCA_031406045.1 Pseudomonadota bacterium | reverse complement strand
CTTGGCACGTTTGATGTATTCGCCGATGCGCGAAACATCGCCGATTTGCTCCAGCATATTGAGGCTGGCCTCATTCGCCCCACCGTGCGCCGGCCCCCACAGACAGGCGATACCAGCGGAAATGCAGGCAAATGGATTGGCGCCGCTGGAACCGGCCAGGCGCACCGTCGATGTCGACGCGTTTTGTTCGTGGTCAGCGTGCAAGATCAAGATCCTATCCATAGCTTTGACCAGAACGGGATTCGACTCGTATTTCTCGCACGGCGTGGCGAACATCATTTGCAGGAAATTCGCCGCGTAAGACAACTCGTTGCGTGGATACTGGAACGGCAAGCCGGTGTTGTAGCGGTAACACATCGCAGCAATAGTCGGCACCTTCGCGATTAAGCGAATCGCCGAGACTTGACGATGGTACGGATCATTGATGTCGAGCGAATCATGATAAAACGCCGACAGCGCACCCACCACGCCAACCATCACCGCCATGGGGTGGGCATCACGGCGGAAACCTTGGTAAAACCGGGTAAGTTGCTCATGCACCATGGTGTGATGGGTGATGGTGTCGTCGAATTCTTTGAGCTCGGTAGCAGTCGGCAATTCGCCGTTGAGCAGCAGATAACACACCTCGACGAAATCGGATTTCTCCGCGAGTTGTTCGATCGGATAGCCGCGATAATAAAGCTGGCCGACATCGCCGTCGATAAAGGTGATGTCGGATCGGCATGACGCGGTGGACAAAAACCCTGGATCGTAAGTAAACAATCCGAGCTTGGATAATCCGCGTACATCGATTACGTCCGGGCCGAGGGTACCGGAATAGACCGGCAGATCGACGGAATTGCCAGTACCGTTAATGGTTAAGGTCGCAGTACGTTGTGTGTCCATATTTCTTCTCCACGGCCGTCTTTGCCGTATTCGGTTTATCCACGCCTTTGAATTAATTCCAACATGGGCCTTAGGTTTGCATCATCGCAAATCTTCCGCGCCATGAGCCAGTCAAATAAATCCTGATCAGGATAAGTTAACAATCGGTCAAGCACCTTGGCTTGCGATTCGTCGAGCGTGTCGATCTTTTCTGTTAGAAAGCGCGTTAGGAGTAAATCGAGCTCCAACATGCCGCGCCTGCAGCGCCAACGTAGTCGTTCTTGCTGCTTTGCAGCAATCATACGCCTATACCGTCCGCTTGACCATAATTTCCTTGATTTTGCCGATCGCCTGGGTCGGGTTAAGACCTTTTGGACACACATCGACGCAATTCATAATAGTATGGCAGCGGAACAATCGGTACGGGTCTTCCAGGTCGTCCAAGCGTTCGCTGGTGGCCTGATCGCGGCTGTCGGCGATAAAGCGATAAGCCTGCAACAGCCCCGCTGGTCCAACAAATTTATCCGGATTCCACCAGAACGAAGGGCATGAAGTCGAGCACGCCCCGCACAAAATACATTCGTACAAGCCATCCAATTCCGCGCGCTCCGCCGGCGATTGCAAACGCTCTTTATCGGGCGGCGGATCGTTATTGATCAAGTAAGGCTTGATCGAATGATATTGCTTGAAGAACTGCGTCATGTCGACGATCAAATCGCGAATGATCGGCAAACCGGGTAACGGCCGCAGCACGACCGGTTGTTTCAGTTCGCTGAGATTGGTAATGCAAGCCAGGCCGTTCTTGCCGTTGATGTTCATCGCATCAGACCCGCACACACCCTCGCGGCACGAACGCCGAAATGCCAGCGTATCGTCGAGCGTTTTGAGCTTGATAATGGCATCGAGCAACATGCGATCCGTTGACGCCAACTCAAGATCGTAATCCTGCATGTAGGGCTTGGCGTCGGTTTCCGGGTTGTAGCGATAAATGGAGAATTTCATTGTTGTTTCTCAGTGAGGGGGGAGGAGTGAGGCGTTAGGTGTGAAGCGCTCTCTCGCCTCGCTCCTCACACCTAACCCCTCACCCTAATATGTTCTAGCCTTCGGCTCAAATCCTTCGGTCGTCAATCCTTTCAGATTGACCGGTTTGTAGTCCATCCGGCTGCCGTCGTAATACCACAGGCTGTGTTTGAGCCAATTGACGTCGTCACGGCTTTGAAAATCTTCGCGCGCATGGGCGCCGCGGCTTTCTTTGCGCGCCGCGCCGGAGACTAAGGTCGCTTCGGCGATTAGCGCTAGATTTTCCAATTCCAGCGCTTCGATGCGCGCAGTATTGAAAACTTTACTGCGGTCTTTAATCGCGGTGCTGCGCGCGCGGTTGGCGATATCTTTAATTTTGCCGACTCCTTCGTCGAGCAATTTACCGGTGCGAAACACGCCCGAATGGGTTTGAATGGTACGCCGCATATCGGCCCCGACTTGCGTGACATTCTCGCCGGTCGCGGTGGTATCCAGCCTGGAGAGCCGCGTCAGTGGCCGATCTTCAGCATCTTTTGGCAGATCAGCGAAGGACTCGTCGCGCTTAATATGTTTCACCAAATGATCGCCGGCGGCTTTGCCGAACACAACAAGATCAAGCAACGAATTCGTACCCAAACGGTTCGCACCATGCACCGAAACACACGCGCATTCGCCAATCGCATAAAGGCCATTCACAATCGAATTGGGCATGCCATTTTTCGGCTCGACCACTTGGCCATAATAATTGGTCGGAATGCCGCCCATCATGTAGTGACAAGTCGGCACGACTGGAATCGGATCTTTGATCGGATCGACATTAGCGAATTTAATCGCAATCTCGCGAATACCTGGTAAGCGCTTGTTAATGGTGTCAGCGCCTAAATGATCGAGCTTGAGCAGCACGTAATCTTTTTCGGGACCGGCGCCGCGGCCTTCTTTGATTTCTTGATCCATCGAGCGCGACACTACATCGCGGCTCGCGAGGTCTTTCATATTCGGCGCATAGCGTTCCATGAACCGTTCGCCATTTG
>JANOGO010000187.1:0-10877 GCA_031406045.1 Pseudomonadota bacterium | reverse complement strand
ATATTTATTTTTCAAAACCGGCCCGCTGACGATGGCGCCAAGCCAGCTCGGTGTATTCACGCGCTCCGGCGCCGACTACGCCACGCCGAATTTGGAATATCACGTGCAACCGTTGTCGCTGGATAAATTCGGCGATCCGTTGCATCCGTTTCCGGCATTCACCGCGTCCGTCTGTAATCTGCGGCCGACCAGCCGCGGCCATGTGCGCGTTCAATCGAGCGATCCGCGCCAAGCCCCCGCAATCAAGCTTAACTATCTTTCCACCGACATTGATCGGCAGATTGCCGCCGACTCGCTCAAGCTGACGCGCCGCATCGTCGCCGCCAATGCGCTGAAGAAATACGCGCCGGATGAATTTTTGCCCGGCCCGCAGGTTGCCAGCGACGAGCAACTGGCGCAAGCCGCCGGCGATATCGGCACAACGATTTTTCATCCGGTCGGCACCTGCAAAATGGGCGCGCAGACCGATCGCTATGCCGTGGTCGACGCGCGCTTGCGTGTTCACGGCCTCACGGGTTTGCGCGTCGTTGATGCTTCCGTCATGCCGACGATCACCTCCGGCAACACCAATTCTCCGACCATTATGATCGCCGAAAAGGCGAGTGAGATGATTCGCGCGGATCGGCGGTAGTATGGATTTATGCCGATTGTGACTTGTTCGTGGAGGCGTGAGAAGCAAACTCCTTCCCCTTCAAGAGGAAGGTTGGGAAGGGGATGGGTTTGATGCAAGCAGCGACACCCATCCCAATGGCCCAAGGCCACGTCGCCCCACCCTCCCCTTGAAGGGGAGGGACGCGTGGCAAAGTCCGAAGCAACGCACTAGCTTGCTGCAAATTCTCGTCGAATGTGACGCAAATCGGTCATTTTCATCAGTCATAATCGGGCCGGAATCGGTGTCGATAGCCGGCAAAAAATTCTAAATCACTGAGCAGTAAGCACTTAATTTGCCGCGCGCAACGCTGGCATAGCACTTGCTCAGTAACTGTCAAGCAATCTAACTTTAGGAGTTAACATGAATTTGAATGACAGCCCCCTAGGCGTACTCGAGTTTGCCGGCGAATCCGGTGAAAATATTGCATCCCGTTATCCTGGATTGGCGCGCGTGAAATTGCTCCTCGAGCGCGGCAACGACGAATTGTTCGACAGCGAAGATTTTTCAATAGACGACTTCGCGTTTTAAGGGCTCACGAATCTCCTCGAATCAGCTCTCCTCCTCCGGTTGATTCCTTGGCGGGGTACGCGTAGCGTACTCCGCCTATTTCGTTTTACAGAAGCATGTTGCAGCTATAATCCGCTCCATGCTCGAACCCCTGCAAGCGTTAATTTCCTCGAATCAATTTTTTTCCGGTGGCCTGGTGCTTGGGCTTCTGGGCATCGTCGCCGTTTGGTTTCGCGAAGTGCCAAAAACGTTTTTCAACTGGGCGAAGCAGTTTTTTGTCACGTCGTTCTCGTTCGATAGCCGCGACGAACTATTGTTCACCACGCTGGTCGAGTACATGCACGAAAAAGACGTGCTGCGCCGAATCAACAATTTCACCGTGCGCATGGTGCGCCAAGGCCCGGAATATCAAAGCCTGCAAGACGAATTGCAGCAAGGCGGCAAACCGCAGGCTTATCTCTCGCCGGGCGAGGGATTTCATTTGTTTTTTCTCGATGGAAAACTAATGTGGATGCGCCGCGAAGTGCAAATCGGCGGAACGATGGTGATGGAAAAGATTCGTTTGGCGACCTTCGGCAGAAGTAAAGAACCGCTGGAAGCCTTTATCCATGCGGCTCTCCAGGCACGTATCTCGCGCGAACTGAACAAAATCGCGATCTATATTCCCAGCCCGTATACCAACGAATGGATGCGTGCGCGGCTCGGCAACAATCGTAAATTAGCATCTGTGATTCTGAAGCAAGGTCAAAAAGAAACCATCGTCGCCGATCTCAAGCAATTCTTTGCGTCGAAACAGCGCTACGAAGAGTTGGGGATTCCGTGGCGGCGCGGTTATTTATTGTTCGGCACACCGGGCACGGGAAAAACATCGCTTGTGACAGCGTTGGCGTCGGATCTGAGTTTGAACGTCTGTACTTTGAGTTTGGCTTCGCCCAACATCACCGACGAGCGCATCGGTAATTTGCTCGCGTCCGTGCCCGCTCGCTCGGTGATCTTGCTCGAAGATATCGACTCGTTTTTTCATCAGCGGCAAAAAGCCGATGCCCAGGTGAAACTTTCGTATTCTGGATTCATCAATGCCCTCGACGGCGTTGCGGCGCATGAAGGCTCCGTCGTTTTTCTCACCACGAATCACCCGGATCTGATCGACGATGCCGCAATCCGCTCCGGCCGTGTGGATGTGCGGATGGAGTTATCGAACTGCGATAGGTATCAACTGGAACAAATGTTTTTGAAATTTTTTCCGGACGCGAATGCCGCGAAAAAATTTGCGGCGACGATTACCAGTGGTGAATTTTCACCGGCTACGATTCAAGAGCGATTGCTAAAAGCGAAAAATATTGATGACGCATTCGCGGCGTTCCCGGAAAAATTGAACAGCGCTAACGGCTAGCAACCGTCATATTGGTTGAGACCGAGCGCGGATCGCGTTTTTCCCAACGGCCACTGGCTTGCGCGAGAAAGAATTCGCTCAGTGCGCGATTGAAGGCATCGGGCTCTTCGATGTTCAACGTGTGCCCGGTGCGCGGCAGCACCACCAGCGCTGAGCTCATGATCTTACGTTTCAAAAATAACGACGCCTCCAAACACGGCTCGTCCTCATCGCCGGTGACGATCAATGCCGGCACTTCAATCTTTGCAATCGCATCTTTTAATTCCCACAACGATGGACGTTGCGCTTGCACGCCGCGCATCGTGAGTGCCGAGCCTTGCGTTGAGTGCTGTGCCAGTTGGTCCGCGAATTCACGCCAGGCGCGCGGGTTTTTGTTTTGTAGTTGAACCCGCGCCGGCCCGAGCGCATATTGCTCGGCCAAATATTTCCCGCCGAGCCGCTCAATATTATCGGCAACACCTTCGGCTTCGCTGCGAAAACGAGCTTTTTGCGACGGTTCCGAGCCGTAGCCACAACCCGCGATTACTAACGATAACGTGCGGTGCGGGTAGGTGATCCCGACGTGCACCGTCGCGAATCCACCCATCGACAGGCCAACGATATGCGCTTTATCGAGTCCCAAATGATCCATCACCGCGATTACATCATCGCGCGCATGTTGCTGCGAATAAGCGCTCGGATCGCTCGGCACATCCGATGGCACATAGCCACGCGCAGCGTAAGTGATGCAACGAAAGTAACGCGAAAAAAATCGTACTTGCGGTTCCCAACTGCGATGATCGCCGGCGAATTCATGTACAAAAATGATCGGCGTGCCACTGCCGGTTTCTTCAAAATAGAGTTTGATGCCATCGCTAGCGGTTGCGAACGCCATGGCTTATTTCCAATAGTTCGGAATTCGATTGATCGGTTTTTCGATGACATCTTCGAGCCAAAATTTTGCGCGCTCGCGGTGTTTTTCCTGTGAGGCTGCGTCTTCGTTCTGCTTTGCGAAAACGTAACCGGCTTCGTTGTCGAGCGCGACGAGAATTAAGCGTTCATAAATAAATTGCCGCTCGCGATCGTTGTTCGCTTGAAATTTCACATCCTTGCTTAACTCGGCACGAAAGCGTCGCGTCATCGTTTCCATTTCCACCGGCGTTGGCCCTTTGCCCTTGGAGTAAACGTTGTAGGTTAGCGAGACGAAAAATGCATAGGATCGCGCGATATCGTTCAATTCCCAACGACGGTTGGTCGCATGGGTTTTGTATTTTTCCAGATACGCAACCGCTTTTTGCCGGCTCTTAAACGCGTCCTTCGGATTTTTTTCTTGCTTCGCGTACCAATCCGGCGCGATCATCGCCGCGATCGGTTTAAACGTAGTGGGGCAGCCATTCGGCATTTTGTCGCAAGGAAGTTTCGCCGTGTCGCTTGGAGCATTCCCAGGTGGCGTAACCGGCTTCTTCGTTTCTGCTTGATTAGTTGCGGATGGCGCGGGCTTCGCGGGTTTGCTTACGGTATCCTCGATTCTAACTTGGGCGATGCTCGCCGATAGTCCGAAAAATAAAACGAGGGACCCCAAAATAATTTTTGGTAACCAGAAAAATCGATGCATCAATCGAATAGTCATAATTATTACGAAGTCATGATTGATAAGCCAAAGGCGGATAAATACATCTCCTCCTCTTCAAGGGGAGGACCAAGGCGGGGAGGGGTGTTGCGTTAGCTTTACGGAACCCATGGCCTTAGGCCAGGGGCTAGCCTAGGGCTACCCCATCCCCCACCCAACCTCCCCCTTGAAAGGGGAGGAGCTCGACGCCACAACGGGATAAGCACGCGCGAATCTAAATCTCACTTTCCAACAAAACGCGGCGCGCGTTTTTCCAAGAATGCTGCGCGGCCTTCGGCGTAATCCTGACTTTTAAAACACGCCTCATACAGCGCTTGAACCTTTGCCATATTGCGTTCGCCGCTCGGCCGCGCAACTTCGCGCATCGCAAACTTCGCCGCGGCTAAGGTCATCGGTGCGTTGGCGGCAATTTGTGCGCAGTAGTCGGCGAAGCCACGATCAAAATCTTGTTTTGCAAAAACTTGATTTACGACGCCGATTTCTTTTGCTTGCGCCGCATTTAATTTTCGCGCCGAGAAAAATAAATCACAGGCCTTACTCGGCCCGATTGCTTGAATCATGCGCTCGATGCCGCCGAATTCGTAGCCGAGCCCAAGCTTGCCCGCGGGCATTAGGAACACCGCGTCGTCGGCGCAAAAACGCAAATCGCAATCCAGCGCCAGCGCCAAACCACCGCCGACGCAGGCGCCGCGAATCTTCGCGATCAACGGTTTGGGGAAATCCAGCAGCGCCGACGTCGAGTGCTTTAAGGTTTCGTTGTACTGCTTGAGCGCATCGCCTTGGCTGCGTTTTTCGCCGAACTGCGAAATATCCGCGCCGGCGGCAAAGTGTTCGCCTTCGCCGGTCAGCACCACCAAACGAATTTCCGAGTCGTCGGCGAAATCCTGCAACAGCTTGGGAAAATCGCGCCACATTTCGAACGACAACGCATTGCGTTTCGTCGCATTGGAGATCACGATCCAACCGATCGCACCTTCTTTGCGCGACAGCAGTTGGCCGATTTTTGCGAGGTCGTTCATTGGATGATTTTGCGTTCGCGAAGTTGATCGATTTGCGCATCAGTGTAGCCCAAATCGACGAGAATCGCGGCGCTATGTTCGCCGAGTTCCGGTGTCGCCGAGTTAATCATGGCGGGTGTGCGCGATAATGTTACCGGCTGGCCTACCAAGTTAATGGCGCCGAGTTTTGCATGCTCGACGTTCGCCGCACATTGCAAATGCCGGACCTGCGGGTCGGCGAATACCTCATTCATCGCGTAGATGGGGCCGCACGGCACGCCTGCGGTATTGAGTTTTGCAACTAAGGCTTCGCTGGTGTATCCGGCGCTGGCGCGATCGATCTCCTCATTCAGCGCGACGCGGTTATCAGAGCGTTTTGCTTCGGAATCAAAACGCGGATCGCTGCGCAACTGTTCAAGTCCAATCGCCTGACACAAGCGTTGCCAATTGCCTTCGCCGGATGCGGCGATGTTGATATGGCCATCGGCAGTTTTGTAAACCGAAGTCGGCATGCTGGTCGGATGATCGTTGCCGACTTGTCTTGGAATTTCGCCGGACATCAAATAGCGCGCCGCCTGAAAATCCAGCATCGCGATTTGCGCTTGCAGCAACGAGGTTTGCACCCATTGCCCTTCGCCCGAGGTTTCGCGCTCGATCAACGCGATCATGATGCCCAGGGCCGCGTAAAGCCCGGCGCTGGAATCGGCCACCGCGATGCCCGCGCGCACCGGGCCTTGACCGGGCAAACCGGTAATTGCCATCAGCCCGCCCATGCCCTGGGCGATTTGGTCGAAGCCGGGGCGGTTGGCGTATGGCCCATCTTGGCCGAAGCCGGATATGCTGGCGAGGATGATTTTCGGATTTAACTTTTTCAGTGAATCGTAATCGATGCCCAAACGATTTTTCACATCGGGCCGATAGTTTTCGACAACGATGTCAGCGGTCGCGGCGAGCTTTTTGAAGATCGCCAGACCCTCGTCGGTTTTTAAGTTCAGCGCGATCGAGCGTTTGTTGCGATGCAGATTCTGAAAATCCGAGCCATGCCGTGGCCCGCCCATATTTTCGTTTGGGTCGACACCCGGCGGCGACTCGATTTTTATCACATCGGCGCCGAAGTCGGCGAACATGCGCACACAAGTTGGCCCCGCCCGAACGCGGGTGAGATCGAGAACACGTAACTTCTTCAGGGCGGCGGGTGACATGGCCTATTATCGCCGAGTGACGATTCCGGTTCAATGCGTATCGCTATCAGGAAATAATCGTGCAGAAAGACTTACAATAGTCACTAAGCCGATTTTCATAGGAGCACAAGCATGAAACAATTTAGATCGATTGGGTTATGGGGGATGGCGGTTTTGCTGCTGGCCTTGCAAGGCTGTGCGGGATTAACTGCGAACACCGTTTCCGATGGCGAAGACAAACATCTCGCACTGAAAGGCCATGATCCGGTCGCCTATTTCACCGATGGCAAACATATGTTGGGCGATGCCAAAATCAAGCTGGATCACGAAGGTGTGACCTATCGCTTCACCAACGAAGAACACAAGAAAATGTTTACCGCGAACCCCAATCGCTTCGCGCCGCAATACGGCGGCTTTTGCGCCAACGGCATCGTCTACGGCATACCCTGGGGCGGCGATCCGGACACCTGGCGCATCGTCAACGATCGCTTATTCATCTTCGGCGGCGAAGGATCGAAGCGCTATTGGTCCATGGACGAAAAGCGCAATCTTGACTTAGGCGATCAATATTGGCGTAACGAAGTCAAAGGATCGACACCATTTACCCAACGCTATAAGCGCTTGGTGTTCCGCGTGCCCCACTACAAATCCGGCAAGGAACTAGAAGCCGAGTGGCAAGCCAAAAAAGGGCAAAGCTGATGGGGCTGTTTAAACTTCAATTTGAAGACGAAGCCCAAGTTTGGCATGACGTCAAAAATCCGCAGGGCGAGGTCATGACCTTCGATGACGAAAAAAATGCGCGCGCTAAGCTTGAGGAACTTTATCCGGTCGAGGTAAAGTTGGAGCGCTATCAGTCAGGGCCGAAACGTACGCGGGTTATTGCGATTTGGGCGGACGAGGATTAGATGTTTGGCGACGGTGGTGTATGCGGCAGATAACGGCTGCGCCTCATCTGCCCTACGATCCTGTCATTCCCGCGAAGGCGGGAATCCAGCGTCTTTCGCAAAACGACACTGGGTCCCCCGCCTTCGCGGGGACGACCGGGTGGCCTAGGGCTACGATATAAACGAGGGCCAAATGGATTCCCGCTTTCGCGGGAATGACACAACTGATTTCTTGGCGCGCTGGCACGCGAATCACGAAAAACATGCTATGCCAGGTGCCGCGTCCCACGTGCGTCGTGGCGATGCATGCCCCAAGATCCCCATTCTGCCGAGGTGGCCTTGGGCCATTGCCTCTCCCGCCATCTCACTTAACCCACTGAATCTCCCGCGCGGTTTGATCGCCGACCAACGTCTCGTATAATCCGCGCGGCATGGCGGCGGTATTTGGGCTGAGCGGGATGCGTCCGCCCATGATTTCCGCCCAGCGCTGCGGGTAGAGTTTTTCCGCTTCCGGCTCGGCATAACCATGCGGATGCAGCGGCTGGTTGTTGCGCGGATCGTATTTATCCTGCGCGCCGACGGTGTGCAACAGCTCGTGAGCGATCACGACATTGTTGCGCCCTTCGAACTTTTTGTTCGCGTACGTGTTAACAATACCGATCATGCCTTGCTCCAACCCGACCGAATTGGGCACGACTTCGTGGGTCGCCGGGTCGAAAAAACGCACGAACAGGCGGATATGCGGCGTTGGCCCGGCCAATTCATCGGCGCGGTAAGCCCAATAACGAAATTGCAAACTCCACAGGATGTTTTGCAGAATATTGCCGCCGTTCGGAGGCATCGGCGGTTGTAGCGTGACTTCGGGCGCAAGAACCAGGCTAATCGGTTTGCCGTAACTCATCGCGACGTCATAACGTTTGGCTTCGTCATCGAGAAAATCGGCAATCGGCTCGAAGGCGTCGATCTTAAGCGCGGAAATGTAGCCCTGGGTCGTGGCGCTTTGATCGCCGTTGATCGGATAAACCGCGACGCGCAACGGATAACGCCAATCCGCCACGCGCGCCTTGGCACGCCATGTGCTAAGCGCGACGGTGGCGAGAATAAACAGCAAAATCAGGATGCGCAGGCGGCGGAACAAAGCGATTGGTTTTCGCATCTTGGCGTGAGAGTGGGGATTGTCTATGAAAATAGGTGTTGCATCCAGCGCAGAATTTTTCAAGTTGCGGTTTTTTTCCGCGCGAAAGCATTGACAAGGGCTTCTTGACTCGGCATCCTCCGAGATGAGCATTGATTGGTACGACGCGTAAGCGTTAATCTTTTGAGAGTGACTCTACATTAAAGGAGGATTTAAAAATGGCAACTGCAAAGAAGCCCGCTGCAAAGAAACCTGCTGTAAAGAAACCCGCCGCCGCTAAAAAGCCGGTAGCAAAAAAACCCGCCGCTAAACCCGCCGCGAAAAAACCCGCAGTGAAAAAAGCAGCGCCCGCGAAGAAACCCGTCGCCGCAAAGAAACCCGCTGCTGCGAAAAAGCCCGCCGCTAAGCGCACGCCGAACGCCGCTTTCATGAAAGCGATGAACGTCAGCGCCGCACTGGGCGCCGTGATTGGTAGTGCACCCGCACCGCGCACGGAAGTGACCAAGAAAATTTGGGTCTACATCAAGAAGAACGGACTGCAAGATGCGGCGAACAAGCGCATGATCAATGCCGACGAAAAGCTAAAAGCGGTTTTTGGCGGCAAGAAGCAAGTTTCGATGTTCGAGATGACAAAACTCGTTAGCGCGCATTTAAGCTAATCGGTTTTTTGATTATTAGAGAACGGCCAGGTCACCCCTGGCCGTTTTTGTTTTCCCGCTCTTCTATTTACGGTGCTAGCCGCGCCAACACCCACGCCCCGCGTGGTTCTCGACGATACACTAAGCGATCGTGCAAGCGGCTGCGGCGCCCTTGCCAAAACTCAATCGATTCGGGAATGACGCGATAACCGCCCCAAAATGGCGGTAATGGCACAGCCTCGCCGAAGCGCGCGCCGGCCTCGGCAAACTGTTGTTCCAGCCATTCGCGGCTTGCAATGGTGCGGCTTTGCGGCGATGCCCAAGCGCCGATTCGGCTTAGCACAGGGCGTTTATTGAAGTATTCGGCGGATTCTTCGGCGCTGACTGTTTCGACCCGGCCTTCGATGCGTACTTGCCGCTCCAACTCAACCCAATGAAATACCAGCGCGGCTTGCGGACGAACCGCAAGATCTTGACCTTTGCTGCTCTGATAATTGCTGAAAAAAGTGAAGCCGTCCGCCGCGACGGCTTTCAGCAACACAATGCGAGCGGTGGGTTTGCCGGCGGCGTTGACGGTTGCCAGCGTCATCGCGGTGGGCTCGGGCAATTCGGTGGCGATCGCCTCGTTTAGCCATTTTTCGAACTGCGTGATCGGATCGGCGTGAACGTCATTTTCGTCCAGGGTCGCGAGTTTGTAGTCCTTGCGTAGGTCAGCAATCGACACGTTAGAGCGAATCCAAAAATCGCAACAGCGCTTGGCGATCCGCCTTGGGCATTTTCAAAAACGCCTCGCGCGAAAAATTGGCTTCGCCGCCGTGCCATAAAATCGCTTCGGCGCTATTGCGCGCGCGGCCGTCGTGCAATAAATCTGTCTGACCGTTCACGGTTTTGGCCAGGCCCAGCCCCCATAGCGGCGGGGTGCGCCATTCGCTGCCGCTGGCTTCGAAGTCGGGTCGGTTGTCCGCCAGCGCCTCGCCCATGTCGTGCAACAGCAAATCCGTATAAGGTTGAATCGCTTGGTTCGCGATTTCCGGAATCGGCGCGTAGTCGCCGGTTTTGAGTTCGGGCACGTGGCACCCGCTACAGCCGGCGTCGGCGAACAGCGTCTCGCCGCGTTTTACGTCGGCGTCTTCGGCGTTACGCTTGGCCGGCGCGGAGTTAGCGCGTATGTAAAACAATAATGGGACGAACTGATTCGGCCCGAGTTCCGGTTGCGGCGCGGAAAATGCATCGCGGCAGGCTTTTTGTACGTCGGTGCAACTTTCCAGTTGGAATAAATTGGAAGTCACGCCGAGGTCATCGTGAAACGCAGCCATGATTTGCTGGCTCAAATTAGGATGGCCCGCTTTATGCCCAAATCGGCCAATGGCCGGCGCCTTCGCGGCAAAATCCCAGACGCGGTTGACCTTTCCCTTAACACCATGGGGTTTGGCAGCACGCGCCAGCGCTTCCAGATCTGAATCGGGGACTGCTTCCAACAACCCCAGGCCGATCAACGGTTGCGCGATGCGCGGGGAAATCAGTGCTTCGTCACCGAGCGGGCCATAATAGAGTTGCTCGATGGACAGCGTCGGCGCTCGTAGCGTGATGACTTCGCCGTCGGCGAATGCAACCGGCTGATCTTGCCAGCGAATGAAAACTTCGGCTTCGGCTTGTACTTCGTTTACCACGCCCATGTGGTTGAGTTGATTGCCGTAGCGCGGGTGAGGCAGCGGCCCGCCGTTAGCGTTTTTCCCGGCTACGCTAACGCGCGTGATCATGGTGCGTATCGTTTCCGTGGACGTGGCCGGTACCGATCCGCGGCCGCTATTAGTATGGCAACTTAGGCAAGAATCCGCGTTCGATAGTGGCCCACGGCCCCAGACGCCGGTCGGCAGAAA
>JANOGO010000049.1:0-2741 GCA_031406045.1 Pseudomonadota bacterium | reverse complement strand
ATGGTCCGCGCATTTAACCCGCCCGGCGGCGCTACTTATACGTACGTCACCGGAAGCAGCGGCGCCGAGGGATCGAGGAATGCAACGGTGAAATCCGGTGATGATAGCTTCGCAGACGGCCTTGCCGCAGTGACATTCGATAGCTTCGGCCGCTTGGCGAGGGACGCCAATGGAACCATAGTCAACGTTGACGCGACGCTACCGATGACAAAAATCTGCGTCAGGTCGGCGAGTTTAACTGCGGCCAACGGCGCAAGAATTCTTGAAATCAACATTAGCGCCGGCGGCCAAGTCAAGATGTGTGATCCGTCTGTTGCCGCTGCCGGCGATCCGCGCCGCTGTGTGACCGCGCTTCCGCGTTGCGCCCAAGGAACCTGACTATGAGCCGTACTTTATCGCGTCGTTACATCGCCGCAAAATCCCAGCGAGGCATGATGTTGCTGGAAGGCCTAATCGCCATTCTAATTTTTTCGCTTGGGATACTGGCAATGGTCGGTATGCAAGCGGTAGCGATTGGTCACACCAGTCAAGCGAAACACCGGATCGACGCGACTTTCGTAGCAAATAAGCTCATTGGCCGGATTTGGGCCGATAAGGGAAACCGCGGTAACTATGCCGGCACGATTGTTGGCGGCGTCATTTCGGGAGGCACGGGCTTCACGGTTTGGGGCAATTCGGATTTCAAACCCAACATGCCGAAGGACGCACTGAGCAGTGCAACGGTGGTCATTGCAACATTTACGCCGGCTCCGGTGAGCCCCCAGGTGCCACCGCCTCCGATACCGTTGAGCGGACACCAGGTAACGGTGACTATTAAATGGCGCCTTCCGAACGAGCCGGCGACCGCGCCCGATCACGTTTACGTCGCGACTGCGGAAATTGTTTCCTAACCGAGTCCAATATCAAAATGACACTTTTATACAAAACAACACCCCATCACGATCGTGGGTTTAGCCTGGTAGAGCTGATGGTTGCGGTTGTCATCGGTCTGATCGGCACCATGGTCATGTTTCAAATTTTTGCCGTATCGGAAGGGCAAAAACGTACGACGGTAAGTGGCGGCGATGCGCAACAAAACGGTGCGATCGCCCTGTTCACTATCGAGCAAGATGTACGCAATGCGGCCGATGGTCAGCGGGCATTAATAAGCCAGGGACAACCGCTGTACATCTGGAATGAAAATCTCAATGCGGCGCAGGACGAGGTTGTTTTTCGTCCTGTACTAATCACACCAGGCTTGACTTCCGATGCGATCGACGTGAATTACTCGACAAGTCACGGCTTGACCGTGCCAGTGCCACTACTGAACAGTTGGGTTTCCAACACATCGCCGATTAATCCCATCTCCCTTATAAATATCGCCGGAATTCGCAACGGCGACCGCATGGCGATCTGCCCCAACCTCCTATTAGTTCCCAACAGCGTCTGTGTTTTGGGTGAAGTTACGAACGTGGGCGCTGGCAACCAGGTATTTTTTGCAGCCCCGCCGGCGAATTACGTCGACGACGACGGACAAGCAAGAACAGCTCAGAATAATCCCACTAAGGGTTTCCAAGCCGCACTGAACCCAGCCGTAACCGCTGATGGCATGACACTACCGACAACTTTTGCCGCAGACGGGACGCCTGCTATGGCAGTTGCCTACAACCTTGGCAATGGCGTTGCGCGCCGTTACGACGTTTTAAACGGCCAACTCCGGCTGACCGAGAATGGCGCGCCGACGGATTTCGCCGATGGTGTCGTTTCCATACGAGCGCAATATGGGCTGGATACGGACAATGATACCGATGTCGATGTCTGGGTCAATCCGCGCGGGGTAGAAGCACTGGCGGTGGCATCGTTCACACCGGATGATCCAAGCTTTTTGATTGGCACCCCGCAACAAGTTGCGCAAAGTTGGCTTGCCGTTAAGGCAATTCGGGTGGCCATCGTTACGCGCAGCGGCAACTATGAAAAAGAAATCGTTGCAGAGCCGACGATAGCGCTTTGGACTAATCCCGCTGGTAATCCGGTGCCGGGGCCCAGCTTTAATGTGCTGGTTGGCGATGCAAGACACTATCGCTACAACGTATTCGAATCCATCGTTCCGATGCGGAACATGATTTTTCAGTAATCATTAATCCCACCATAACCTCGAGAATACGATGAACTCAGCCTATAACTCTTCCCCAACGCTACGATTTTTCCAAACGGCGCGCCTTCGCAAACAAAAAGGCGTTGTTTTATTCATCGCCCTGATTGTATTGGTCGCCATGTCGCTTGCCGGGATCAGCATGATGCGCGCCGTCGATACCGGCACTTTGGTCGCAGGTAACCTCGCATTTCGACAAAGTGCGAGCCATGCGTCCGATCCCGTCGGCGAGTTAGTGATATCGCAGATTATTGGCATGACTGCTACCGGCGCATCGGCAGACAGCGCTTCGCCAACAGCCGTTCCCGGATACAACCACTTGGATGTAGCCCTGGCACCGAAAGACCGTGATTGGTCAGTCGCGCAAAGCCTTCCGGTAAATAGCGCAACGAGTAACTCCGTACAGTATTTGATCGACCGGCTTTGCACGCCGAACGGACCTGGCGGATCCAATGCGTGCTCGCGAACTATGGTCGCGTCAGACGTGGGAAACGACAAAGGTGAACCTAACCCTCCAAATTTAGCTTTGCAGCATTTTCGCGCCGTTGTCCGGGTGAGCGACCCGAAAGGCAACGCCACTTATTTCGAGTTCAAGAACGATTAGTTTTAA
>JANOGO010000040.1:0-26548 GCA_031406045.1 Pseudomonadota bacterium | reverse complement strand
GTGCAGCAAACCGAATTGATCGTGAAAGAAATGCTTCGTGTCGGCAACGAAGGGATCGTCACGTTTCCCAATTTTGGTTACTGGCAGCATCGTTTAGATATTTTGCGCGGCCGCATGCCGGTGTCGGAAGATTTACCCTATCAATGGTACGACACGCCGAATATTCATTTATGTACGCTGAAAGATTTCGAGACATTTTGCGCCCGCCTAGGCGTTCGCGTGCTTGAGCGCATGGTACTCACGCGCGGCCGAGCGATTCAAAGCCGCGCGAATTTCTTTGGTGCGATGGCTGTATATAGATTGCAAGCAAGCTGATCGGATTGACAGAAAAAACCAACGAAACTGTTTGGCAAGCGCTGTTCACCAAGCGCATGCTGATCTGCATTTTTACCGGATTTAGTTCCGGTTTGCCGTTATATATTCTGATTCAATTGCTGCCGGCATGGCTTCGCTCTGAGCAAGTGGATCTCAAGGCCATTGGATTCTTCGCATTGATCCAATTGCCGTATAACTGGAAATTTCTCTGGTCGCCATTGCTGGATCGCTTCGCCATTCCAATGTTCGGCAGGCGGCGTGGCTGGATTTTGGTCACGCAAATTCTGTTGCTAATTTCGATTCCCGTATTCGGTTTTTTTCACCCAAAATTGGATTTGTGGACCATTGCGTATGTGGCGACGGCGATCGCGTTTTTTAGCGCCAGCCAGGACATCGTGCTCGACGCCTATCGCCGCGAAATCTTGAGCGATACGGAGCTTGGCCTTGGCAATTCCGTACACGTGAACGCTTACCGAGTTGCGGGTTTAGTGCCCGGCTCATTGTCGTTAATTCTTGCGGATCGCATGCCTTGGACCGGGGTTTTTCTGATTACGGCATTGTTCATGCTGCCCGGCATATTGATGACGATTTTTGTGTCCGAGCCAAAAATCGTCGGCATGCCGCCGAAGACGTTGCGCGAAGCAGTGGTTGAGCCGTTTCGCGAATTCATTCAGCGCAACGGATTGAACAGTGCGCTGTTGGTCCTCGCTTTTATTTTTCTCTACAAGCTCGGCGACAGCATGGCGACGGCCCTGGCAACGCCTTTCTACATCGACATGGGATTCACAAAAACCGAAATCGGATTGATCGCGAAAAACGCCGGGCTGTGGCCCAGCATTATCGGCGGTTTGATCGGCGGAATTTGGATGTTGAAAATAGGCATCAACCGCGCGCTTTGGATATTCGGAATGGTGCAGTTAGTGTCAATTGTCGGCTTCGCGATTCTTACCTATTTCCCGCAAAACAAAATGGCCCTCGGGCTTGCAATCAGTTTCGAAGCCGTCGGCGTGGGTCTGGGCACGGCTGCCTTCGTCGCGTTCATCGCGCGCACAACCAATCCAGCTTACACCGCGACGCAGTTCGCGCTCTTCACCAGCCTCGCTGCATTGCCGCGCACGGTGATCAATTCTTTCGCCGGCGTTATCGTCGAGCACATCGGCTGGCTGAATTTTTATTGGCTATGCATGCTGCTGGCGGTGCCCGGCATGCTGTTGCTATTCAAAGTCGCACCGTGGAATGAGAAAAATATCAACTAGCACTTCGCCACGAGCTGCGCTGCGCTTGCCTCGTGGCGGTGCATGGCCTGGGAGGCAATATCCGCGCGGCTTCTGGCGGCATCAGCTTTTAGCGTATGGCGCTCGAGAATTATCGTTAGTTATCCAAATGTACCAATGCCCGTGTTTCTCGGGAAGGTGCAACACCCAATACGATAGACAACATGTCGCGGCAGCGGCGGAATACATTTAACGCCTCGGCATCTTTACCGAGTTTCTTAAGACAAAAGATCAAGCGCTGGTAAGTGTCCTCGCTGAGGTTGTCGAGGTCGATGGCGCGCTGATAAATATCGGTGGCCTCGCCGAATGCTTCGATGCGCTCGAGCGATTGGCCGATACGCAACACGGCACGACGAAACTTGTTGGCCAGTCGGTCGCGCGTAACAAGCACGCAACCGATTTCGGATTCTTCCGGGAGAAAATGTCCGCGATATTTTGACATTAGGTGCTGGGCGTCGCTAACCGCATGATGCAAATCGGCTGGTTCGAAGGACGCGTCAAGAATACGATCCGCCAAGGTTTCAAAGGATGCAACGTCGCACCACATTTGGCTCCAATCAATCGAAACTTTTGCTTCGTGAACGATCAATGCGGCATCCGAGCCGAGCAGCTTGCGAAGACGGTGGATGCTGGCTTTCAAGTCATTTTGCGCCGCGTCGCCGTCAAGGTCGGGCCACAGCGCTTCGACGAGTTGGCTTGCACCCACATCTTGGCCGCCGAGAGCAATCAAGACTTTCAACAGGTCGATCACCTTACGCTGGGCTTTTCGTGACGGCGCGTATGTCCTACCGTCAATTGAAAGCTCAAAGCGGCCAAGAGTCGAAACCTTGGCCGGCCACGGCCAGGATTCCAGTTCGTGACTCGGCGCAACGAGCGTTCTGTATCGGATCAAACGTGAGATGTATTCGGGCTGAATATTGGCGCTTAACGCGCGTGCGCAAAGTCGAGACATCATCGGCGCGATCCACTGAGCGGATCCCATCTGATCGAATCGACTCCCTATGTCAAATGCGTCGGTGAGGAGTTTGTTCGCTTTATCGGTACTACCCAATCCGAATGTTGCATCGGCTTCGATCAACAATATCGTAAAGTCGAACAGTGGGCTCTTTGTTCCATCGTGGTTTTCATCAATTTGGCGCAGAGCATCTATCGCGGATCGATGGTCTCGCTTTTCATTCAAGGCAATAGCTTTGCCGATTAACGCATGAAGATTGAAATTGGGTACGCCGATGTGCGCGCATAGCGAGATCGCCTCGTCCGCGTTTGACAATGCGGATGACGCGTTGTCGTTCAACAGCGCCTGCCAAGATTTCAACAAATGGAACATCGTTTGTTGCACCGGATGAGAAGGGCCGATCATCGTTTCGAGTTCTTGTGCGAGCTTATGCCTTAGGTCTGGAACATCATTCACCATCGTTGCGTAGAAGTAGTACAGCAATATTTTGTCACGTACGACGACGAGGTTGTTTTGTTCGATAATCGCAAGCGCTTCACGCGCCGCTTCCAGCGCACGATGGGGAGAACCGCAGAGTGTGCCGTTACATGAGAGCGCAATTTTCCACCAAGCCAGGTACAGCGGCGCTACGATTGACGATTCAATAATGGGTTGCACGATACGGACCAAGCGTTGCGCGAGTGCATTGTCTCCCCACCAACTGGAGAGGTGCAGCATGAACGCCGCGGTCACGACTTTTAATCCAAGATCAATATTTTCGTTGAGTAACGCGCTCAAGCGAGCCATACATGCCGGTAGGAGAGGATGGTTCGGCTGGTGGTAGATCAGCAGGATTAAGAAGCTCGACAGAATCTGAAACTCTATTTCCAGGGACGGCCAATGCTTAACCTCAACAATTAGTTTTTCGAGTATTGGAATCCACTTATCCGCTTGCTCGAAATTGACGTATTCATAGAATATGCTGCTGGCTGCGCCCGACGCAGCCAGGGCCTGACCGATGGTGTCATTAACTGTCAGGAAATCCTCATACGCTTGCTCAAAAAGCGTTTTCGCATAGGTTGGATCAACTGCAAGGCGGCAGACGCCGCGCCAGTAGGTCAACCAAGGCGAACTGTTTCTTACGGATTCAGGAAGGGCAGCAAACCAAGACTCAAGCGTTTGCCAACGTCCTTGCTGGATCAACGGTAACGCGTGATTCATCAGACAGCGAACACTAGATTCCCAATCGGTGGCCGATACAAATAACGCAAACGCGTCTTCACGTTGGCCGAGTTGTTCCAATATTGTTGCGGCCTTACCTTTTGTTTGACGCAACGTTTCCGGACCGAGCGCTGATTCAGCCCGATTAAGCAAAAATGCGCGATAGAGCGGATGAAAGTTATAGGTAAATTCCGCTCCTGCTCGACGGTCTGTAAACATGCGCCGCCGAAAAAGCGCCTCTAATAATTTTCCAGCATCTGGATTTTCAGTGAGCGCACAGGCTTGCGCTGCCGTCATTACCGGGAGTAACGACAAGCGTACCAATGCGCGTTGCTCCGCATCGGAAGTTTGCTTGAAAATTAGATCGGCGAAATAGTTGAACACGGTCTCCATTGAATCGCCGCGATCGATGCGATTGACTTTGCCGGTACGGCGAATACGTTCCAACATCAAAGTCACACCAGCCGCCCACCCCTGTGTTTCATCTTGGAGGGTCTTGATCGTCGCGTCGTCCAAGGTGAGGTCCTCGCCGACAATTTTTTCCGTTTCTTCCAGCGTCAATTGCAGGTCGCTCCAGTCAACGGCCGCCATCTTACGATTTGCCGCAAGACGAGCAAATTCCGCAGGCGGCTCGATTCGACTGATCACGACAATATTCAAGTTGCTGGGCAGTTCGTCTGCGGCGTCGCGTAGCAATGAATGAAGCGCGGCATCTTGACCTGCGTCCTGATAGTTGTCGAAGACCAACACGAATTTTGCAGGGAGCAATGCAAAGAATTGGCGGAACCAGCGCCGCGCGAATCCGGCGAGGTCAGGCAGATACTCCGGTGTGAGCAGCGGCAACAACGCGTCGAGCCGTTTGCTGCGCGACTGCTGGGCGGCGATGCCTCGCAGAAAGTGGAAAAACGAAGCGGGATCGGCATCGCCGGCATCAATATGAAACCAGGCATGCGGGAGTTTCTTCGTTTCCAAATAGCTCGCAACCAACGCCGTCTTTCCCGCGCCGGGTTGGCCTGAAACCCAAATGACGGATTTTTCCCGACCTTCGTCAAGCAGATTGAAGAGGCGTTTTCTTGGCCATATTCCCGAAAGTTTGGGTGGGCTGATCTTTGCCGGTAATCTGGACTTGTTTGCCATTTTGCTTCTCCCCTGAGAGCTTAAATTGATTCCTGACCCTTTAACGATTCTATTCCAGACATCTGCAACTGGTCGCTACATTTTTGTAATCCGTATCCTAACCGTAACCGTCGCAACGCTAATCTTCTTCAGCACGGCGATTCATGATGGATCGTTCCAGCGCACCCCACACATTTTGATTCTGGAGGAAATAATGCAAGCGAAACAATCATTGTTTAGAGTTTGTTTGGGATTAGTCGGTCTCCTGTTCGGCGCGATGAGCACGGCAGAGGAACTGAAGATTGTCGAGAAGCGATTCAAACCGGAAACCGAGTGGGTCATGTCGTACACGCATACATCGACTCCACCGGAGGTAATTGGGCCCACCGCTGAGGGCTTGCGATTCAATATCCAAGTTCCAACCGGCCAATTCCGCGGCGATAAACTTAAGGGAGAGTTCGCGCCCGGAGGAAGTGCGCGCGCAATTGTTCGCACCGACGGCGTCTGCACTTATCACGCCCATATTTCCGGCAAGACGGACGATGGCGCTTTGCTCCTACTCGAAGCCGAAGGAACCTGCGATCTTGGTCCCGATGGCTATAAGCAATTTATGGAAGGTAAATCGCCGCAGATCATTAAGATTTGGGTGATATCAAAAATTAGCACGGCACATCCAAAATACGAATGGCTCAACCGAAAGCAGTTCGTGCAATTTGGTGAGATCGATATGAAATCAGGTATTGTTTCGTACGATGTGTATGCGCTTAAATAGCGATTTTTGAAGCCCGGTAGGGCGAAAAAGCGCAGCGCCTTCCGCCGCATGTTCGCGCCGAAAATAATGGCAGTTGCCCGCAACGTACGATTGCATGCGGCGGATAACGGCTTCGCCTCATCCGCCCTACCTACCGCGCTTACATCAACGTTTTTCCAAGCTGACGTATTGGAAACAATAATCGCCTACTTGCCCCGCTCGCACGAGGCGTTGGGCTATTTTTTCGCGCGCGCCAGGCTCGTCAATTCCTCACGAATCACCGACCGCATATCCGCTACAAAGTGCTCGCCTTCGACCGCGCGTCGTAACGTGTCATTGATGAGCGTCTGATAACCGCGCTCCCCTGCCACGGCTTTGTAATGCTCGACAATCGGCATGTCCAGCATGATGCTGATGCGTTGCTTGCCAATGCGCGCGCGAGTCGCAGACTGCCACGTCGCCCGGGTAACCTTTTTGCTACCCACGCGAAACTTGGCGCGATCGAAATGCGCCTGAGTGAGCTTGGGGGCCTCGTCGTCAAAAGTAGCCGACGTTTTCGTAGTAGAGGTTCGTTTCATCGTTGTCTGCCTTTCGCATAGAGATGATGCGGACGGTATCGTCAGTTTCCACATGAACAATCAACACGACCAAATAGTCGAGCAATCCAATACCAATCATGCGCTGTTCGCCGTAATCGGTTCGATCGTCTTCGAATAACACTATCGGCCCGGCGAACACTTTTTCCGCATCCGCAAAATCGAGTCCGTGCTTGGCGATATTCGCCCGCCGCTTTCTCTCGTCCCAAGTGAATTTCATCTTCAACATTATGCATACGATTATATGCACTTGCAATATGATGGGGCGCTGTTTATGTAGGGCCGGGTTCGTTCTGAACTCTATCGGGACTTCAAATAATCTCTAGTGCCAACACGCCACGAGCCGCACCCTGCATGCCTCCTAGCAGGGCATCGGCTGCGAGCCACTATCCACGCGGCTCCTGGCGTGCTGCCTATTTCAACTCAAAATCATAGTCGATGGTCAACGGCGCGTGATCGGAGAAGCGTTCGCCGGTATAAATCGACGCCGATTTTGCTTTAGCCGCAATGCCCGGCGTTGCGATCTGATAATCCAAGCGCCAACCGACATTTTTTGCCCGCGCTTGGCCACGGTTTGACCACCAGGTGTACTGTTCCGGCTGTTGGTTCAGCGTACGAAACACGTCGATCCAGCCCAGCTCGTCGAATAGCTTGGTCAGCCACGCGCGTTCTTCGGGGAGGAAGCCGGAGTTTTTTTGATTCGAGCGCCAATTTTTCAAATCGATTTCTTTGTGCGCGATATTCCAATCACCGCAGATGATGAATTCGCGTTTTTCTTTTCGCAGGGCTACTAGCTTCGGTAGAAAAACATCCATGAACGCAAACTTCGCCTCCTGCCGTTCGGGGCCACTGGAGCCGGACGGCAAATAGAGCGAGATCACGGAGAAATCGTCGAAATCTGCGCGAAGAAATCGGCCTTCGATATCGATCTGCGGAACACCGAGCCCCGGTTGAATTGTTTTCGGCGGATGGCGCGAATAAAGTCCGACACCGCTGTAGCCTTTTTTCTCTGCCGCGTGGAAGGCGCCGCGAAAATTTGCCGGCGCGAGCATCTCCTCGGTCAAATCGGGAATTTGCGCTTTCAGCTCTTGCAAACAAACGACATCGGCGTTTTGCCGCGCTAACCAAGGAAACACGCCTTTGGTGGCCGCGGAGCGAATTCCGTTTAAATTTAACGATATAACCCTCAATTGACCTCCTGTTGCTTGAAATTTAGATTGCAAACTATTGTAAAATTTATATAATTTTGATTGCGTTCATGGTATTTTCATTCCGTCAATTTTAAATTACTGGTTAATGACCGATTTTCGTCAAGAGTTTATCGCGTTTGCCGTGGCGCAAGGCGTGATTCGTTTTGGTGAATTTAAAACCAAGGCGGGGCGGATATCGCCCTATTTTTTCAACGCAGGATTGTTCAATGACGGCGCGTCGCTGTCCAAACTATGTGGCTATTATGCCCAGGCGATTGTCGCCGCGAACATCGCGTACGATATGCTATTCGGCCCGGCATACAAAGGCATAGTGCTAGCGGGTGGCGTAGCGATGTCACTGGCGGTCTGGCACAACCAAAATCGGGCCTTTGCGTTTAACCGCAAAGAAGCAAAAGATCACGGCGAAGGCGGAACCATTATCGGCGCAGCGTTAAAGGGCAACATATTGATTATCGATGACGTGATTTCTGCCGGCACCTCGGTTCGCGAATCGGTAGAATTGATCCGTAGCCAAGGTGCGCAGCCCGCGGGCGTGGTGATCGCGCTGGATCGCATGGAACGCGGGTTAACGTCGGACCTTTCCGCCGTACAAGAAGTAACGCGGGATTTTGGCATCCCCGTGTTGAGCGTCGCGACGATGGCCGATCTTGTGACATTCTTGAGCGCGCAATCCAATCTTCAGTCTGAGTTAGCGGCGGTTAAAAATTATCGCCAACAATATGGCATTCGGTAAAGTTTTCCCTTGGTTTAGCGTTGTATCGATTGCCACGATGCTGGTCACGGCGAATGGCGCGTCGGCCGAAACCTACAAATGGGTCGACGAAAAAGGCGTGACCCACTACAGCGATACGCTGCCGCCGGATTATTCCAAAAATGCCAACAGTCGAATCGATAAGCGCGGCATCGTCACCAAAAAAACCGAGCGTGCGTTGACTCCGGCCGAGATCAAGGCCCGTGAGGACGAGATCAAGCGCTTGAAGCAAGAAGACGTCAAAGCGAAGGAGCAAAAACGCCTGGACGAAATTATGCTTGCGACCTATGCCAACGAAGCCGAGATCGATTTGGTGCGCGACCGATCTCTCGAGCCATTTGACGGAAGAATTTTTGCGGCGCGTGAACGTATCAAGTATGTCCAGCAACTGCTCGCGGATTATGCCGACGACTTACAGTTTTACGAAGGATCGACTAAATCCGGAAAGAAAAAAAATGTCCCCATTCGGATAACCAAGGATATTGCCGCGAAGAAGAAAGAAATTTCCGAGCTGGAACTATCGATCAAAAATCTTGAGGCCGACAAGGGAACAACTGTTACGAAATACGCGCTGGACAAGCAACGCTTTCGCGAGATCGATGCGGCAGGCGGCGCCGGCCGGCGCTTGGGCGATTCGCCGGAAAAAGACAAAATTCCGACTTGGGTTGAAGTGCGCAGTGAAATGGCGCGGGCTTGTCTGGATAACTGGCAGGATTCGCTGGGCGGGCGCGCTTATGCAGTATTTGCTGAAATCAAGCGCGATGGCCAAGCGGCGGATCTCATTCTGGAAACCCGCGTTAGGAAAAGAACCGGCGAATTTTCAAACGTGAAGGCAATATGCCCATTACGATCCGACGGCACGTTTGACAAAGAGGGCATACGAATCAAACGTACTCGCTACGAGGCGGGGAAAGATTACTAGGGCGACGCACCCGTTCACGGGGAAAGTTTGCGTTTCAGTAGTTCGTTGAGTTGTTGCGGGTTGGCTTTACCGCCGGTTGCTTTCATCGCTTGCCCGACAAAAAATCCAAATACTTTTTCTTTCCCGGCGTGATATTCCGCGACTTGGCCGGCGTTAGTGGCGATGATTTCATCTACAATTTTCTCCAGCGCGCCGCTATCGGAGATCTGCTTCAATCCTTGGGCGTCGATGATTGCATCCGCTTCGCCACCCGCATTCCACATTTCCGAAAATACCTCTTTGGCAATTTTTCCGGAAATCGTGCTATCGGCGATGCGCTTAATCAATCCGGCAAGTCGTTCGCTTGAGACTTTGCTGTGCTTGATTTCCACGCCGGATTCATTCAGCGCGCTGGCCAGGTCTCCAATGACCCAATTTGCGCAGAGTTTCGGGTCAGCGTCCGATGCTGAAACAAGCAACTCAAAATACTCGGCGGTGTCGTGATCGGCGGTCAAGGCGCTCGCGTCGCTGGGCAACAACGCGTACTTTGACGTAAATCGTTCACGCATTACGTCGGGCAATTCCGGCATGTTTCCTTTGACTTCATCGATCCATTCTTGGTGAATGACTAACGGCAATAAATCCGGATCGGGGAAATAACGATAATCCTGCGCGTCTTCTTTCGAGCGCATTGAGCGCGTTTCGTCTTTGTCCGGATCGTACAGCCGGGTTTCTTGGATGATTTTTCCGCCGTCTTCGATGATTTCGATTTGGCGCTGCGCTTCGTACTCGATTGCGCGCTCCATGAAGCGGAACGAGTTTAGATTTTTGATTTCGCAGCGCGTGCCGAATTGCGTTTCACCGAATCGGCGAACTGATACGTTGGCGTCGCAGCGGAATGAGCCCTCCTGCATATTGCCGTCGCAAATGCCGAGCCAGCGTACCAACGTGTGCAATTGTTTGGCGTAAGCGATCGCTTCCTGGGAGCCGCGTAGCTCCGGCTCCGTCACGATTTCCAGTAATGGCGTTCCGGCGCGATTTAAATCGATTCCGGTCAGTCCGTCAAATGCTTCGTGCAAGGATTTACCGGCGTCTTCTTCCAAATGAGCGCGGGTCAAGTGAATAACTTTTTCACCTTTTGGTGTCGTAATCGTCAACGAACCGCCGGACACCACCGGCAACTCGTATTGACTGATTTGATAGGACTTCGGCAAATCCGGATAAAAGTAATTTTTACGCGCAAACACCGAGCGCGGCGCGATTGTTCCACCGACCGCGAGGCCAAACTGAATTGCTCGATCTACCGCGCCACGATTGATCACCGGCAACACGCCGGGCAACGCCAGATCGACGACGCAGGCTTGCGTATTGGGTTCGGCGCCGAACGCGATCGACGCGCCGGAAAACATTTTCGATTGCGTCGTGAGCTGCGTGTGGGTTTCCAATCCCACTACAATTTCCCATTTCATCACGCGACTCCTTTCGCTAACGCCGGCATTTGCTGATGCCAGTCCGTCGCCAATTGGTATTGATGGGCGACGTTGAGCATTTTCGGTTCGGCAAAATAATTGCCGACAATCTGCAATCCGACCGGGCGGCCATTGCCTGAAAACCCACATGGAATGGACATTCCAGGCAATCCCGCGAGGTTAACCGCAATGGTGTAGATGTCATTCAAATACATCTCGACCGGATCGCCGCTTTTTGCGCCGAAATCAAACGCGACCGAGGGTGAGGTCGGTCCCATGATCACATCGCATTGCTTAAACGCCTCGGTGAAATCGTTGGCGATAATGCGGCGAATTTTTTGCGCCTGCAAATAATAGGCATCGTAATAGCCGTGGGAAAGCACGTAGGTGCCGATCATAATGCGACGTTTGACCTCAGTGCCGAAACCCTGGGCACGGGTTTTTTCGTACATGTCGTTGAGGCTATCGTATTCCGGCGCGCGATAGCCGTAGCGCACGCCGTCGAAGCGCGCAAGATTGCTTGAGGCTTCGGCGGGAGCGAGCACGTAATAGACCGGGACGGAAAGTTCGGTTTTGGGCAGCGAAATTTCAATCGTCACCGCACCAAGTTTTCGATATTCGGCCAATGCTGCCTCGACTACTTGGCCGACCTCTGCGCTCAATCCACTTGAAAAGTATTCCTTCGGCAAACCGATTCGCAGGCCCGCTAAAGGTTGATCTAGATCCCGCGCGTAATCCTCTTTAACGCGATCCAAACTCGTCGCGTCGCGCGAATCAAAACCCGCCATCGCGTTAAGCATGACCGCGCAATCTTCCGCGCTGCGCGCCATGGGTCCGGCTTGATCAAGGCTGGACGCGAACGCGATCATGCCGAAGCGCGAGCAAATTCCGTAAGTTGGTTTTAGACCGGTCACACCGCACAGCGCGGCCGGCTGTCGGATCGAGCCGCCGGTGTCGGTTCCCGTGGCTACCGGCGCCAGGCGCGCCGCCACCGTCGCCGCCGAGCCGCCCGAACTGCCGCCGGGCACGGCTTTCACATCCCATGGATTTTTTACCGGACCAAAATGTGACGTTTCATTCGACGAACCCATTGCGAATTCGTCCATATTCGTTTTGCCGATAATGACCGCGCCGGCGTTGTTGAATTGTTCGATCACATGCGCGTCGTAGGGAGAAACGAAGTTGTGCAGCATCTTAGAGCCGCAAGTCGTGAGCCAACCTTTGGTGCAAAAAATATCTTTGTGGGCAACGGGGATGCCCGTCAATGCTTGGCCTTGGCCATTTTGTAGGCGCACATCGGCCGCTTTGGCCTGCGCCAAACTGGCCTCGGTATTCAGCGTAATGAAGGCATTCAGCGTTGGGTTTAGCGTTTGTGCGCGACTCAAGAAATACTGTGTCAGATCAACACTGGAAAATTCTCTGGAACGCAAAGCGGCCGAAAGTTGCTTCAAACTTAGATTCAACATGGATTGGTAGAAATAGCAATGATGCGACGAGCGCTTGGCGCGATTCGTCGAGTGAAATAAATTTATTCGATCACTTTAGGGACTAAATACAAACCGGCCTCAACCTGCGGCGCGACACTTTGAAACAGTTCGCGTTGGTTGCTTTCGGTAATGCGATCTTCCCGCAACCGCTGCAGCATATCCTGAGAGTGCGACATCGGCTCGATGTTCTTGATATCGACTGCTTGCATGGTTTCGATCAACTGAAAAATGTTGCTCAATTCAGCGCGAATCGTTTCGGTTTCCGGCTCGGTCACGGCGAGTCTTGCCAGCCGCGCGATGCGTTTAATGTCTGCCCCGGTCAATTTCATAAGAAAATGCTCAAAAATAGTGCCTAAGCGCTTTAATTCATTGAAGACATTAGAGTATCATAACGGCCAACGATAACTTAATCAGAATTTCCGGGCGCGCCTAATTATGTTTGGTTTCTTACGTGGTTTTTTCTCTACGGATCTGGCTATCGATCTCGGCACGGCGAATACGTTAATTTACGTGCGCGGCAAAGGCATTGTCCTGGATGAGCCCTCGGTTGTCGCAATCCGCCAAGAGGGTGGCCCCAACGGCAAGAAAATGATTCTCGATGTCGGCCTTGCAGCGAAGCAGATGCTAGGCCGCACGCCGGGCAACATCACGGCGATCCGGCCGATGAAAGACGGTGTGATTGCCGATTTCACCGTCACCGAGCAAATGCTCAAGCAGTTCATTAAGCGCGTGCACAATTCCAGCATGCTCGCGCCGAGCCCGCGCATTATCATTTGCGTGCCCTGCGGTTCCACCCAAGTTGAACGCCGCGCGATTAAAGAATCGGCACTGGGCGCCGGGGCGCGGCAGGTTTATCTGATTGAAGAACCGATGGCTGCGGCGATCGGCGCGGGCTTGCCCGTTGCCGAGCCGACCGGCTCGATGGTCGTCGATATCGGCGGCGGCACGACAGAAGTCGGCGTGATTTCCCTTGGCGGTATTGTTTACGCCTCGAGCGTGCGTGTCGGTGGCGATAAATTCGACGAGGCGATCATCAACTACATCCGCCGTAACTATGGCATGTTGATCGGCGAAGCGACGGCCGAGCAAATCAAAAAAGAAATCGGCTCGGCATTCCCGGGATCCGAAGTAAAGGAAATGGAAGTCAAAGGGCGCAACCTCGCCGAAGGGATTCCACGCAGCTTTACCATCTCGTCAAACGAAATTCTCGAAGCCTTGACCGATCCGCTCAATAACATTGTTGGCGCAGTAAAGCAGGCACTGGAACAAACCCCGCCGGAACTGGGTGCCGATATCGCGGAAAAAGGTATGGTGTTGACCGGCGGCGGTGCGTTGTTGCGCGACTTAGATCGCTTGCTCGTCGAAGAAACCGGCCTTCCGGTCATCGTAGCGGACGATCCTTTAACTTGCGTGGTGCGTGGCTCCGGGCGCGCGCTGGAAGAAATGGATAAGTTAGGTAATGTTTTTACCAACGACTGATTACCGTATTTGAATAGAGTAGTTTGATGTCGAACCTTTTCGGCGCTGCCGCCGTTTTGTATGGTCACCCAGCAGCCTGAGTTTTTCTACCGCGGTCCTTCTCCTGTCGTTCGTTTGTTGTTTTTTTCGGTGCTCGCGTTGGCGATCATGGTCGCCGATGCGCGTTTTCACGCCCTCGATATAGCACGTGCGGCGGTTGCGACCATAACCTACCCCTTGCAACAAGCTGCTTTGGCGCCGGGCGATATCCTCAGCCGCATCGGCGATTTTTTTGTTACGCAGAATAAACTGCAACGGGAAAATACCGAACTCAAGCAAACCGTATTGAAGCGCTCTGAAGAACTGCAGCGCCTCAGCTTAACGGAAAGCGAACTGGCGAGTCTGCGTAAGTTGCTCGGGGCGCGGGAGACGATACGTGAGCGCAGCACGCTGGCGGAGATTTTGCACAGCGGGCGCAATCCGTTTCGGCGCAAAGTCATTGTCGATAAAGGCATCAAAGACGATGTTCAGCTCGGCCAAGCGGCGATCAGCGCCGACGGCGTGCTTGGCCAAGTGACTGCGGTATTTCCGTTTACCAGCGAAGTCACGTTGCTAACCGACAAAAACCAGGCCGTTCCCGTCATGTTACGGCGCAACGGTTTGCGTGCAGTGATTTTTGGTAATGGCCGCGACGGCACGCTGGATTTGCCGTTCATCCCGCTCAACGCCGATGTGCAAAACGGCGATATCCTGGTTACATCCGGTATCGATGGCACCTATCCCGCCGGCTTGTCGGTCGCGAAAGTCACCAATATTGAGCGAAATGCGATTCACGCGTTTGCCAAAATCACCTGCACGCCACTGGCTGGAATCGATCGCGATCGTCACGTCCTGGTGTTAACTAATCTAATGGCGGCGGCAAAACCCCAAATCGAACCCGAGCTGGTAAAACCAAATGCCGGGAAATCCGCTAAGCCAAGCTCAGTGCGCGCGAAACCATGAGCATCATCGGGACGCCGAAAGATGTGCTGCACGACCCGCCATCGGTACGCTACGTGCTTATCACGATCATTATTTCGTTTCTGCTTTATTTGTTGCCGGCTGACGGCGCATTGGTTTTTCTGCGGGTCGATTTGCCACTACTGGTTATTTTGTATTGGTGCATCCACCAACCGAATTACGTTGGTTTTGCCATCGGGTTCGTGGTCGGCCTATTGGTCGACGTCACCGATGGAAATATCTTGGGCCAGCATGCGATCGCTTACACGCTCGCGATTTTTTTGGCCTTGGTAATACGGTTAAGAATTCTTAAATTTAAGCTTTGGCAACAAGCGTTGCATATTTTGGCGCTATTATTGATGAGCCAAATGTTAGTTGCATTGACCCATCTTTTTTTGCCTTCGGCCTTTCCGGGTTGGGCTTACTTCGCCGCGAGCTTCATCGGCGCGTTGCTGTGGCCGGCGATTACCTTTGCCCTCGAATACCCGCAAATACTGGCCGCTCGCGCGCGGAACGATTGATGGCGAGTACCGCTTTTTCCGACCAGCAGGTTCACCTTAGCCAGTTTCGAATCCGGATTTGGTTCTGCAGTATGGCGGTATTGGCCATGCTCGGCGTTTTGGCGTCGCGATTTTATTTCCTCCAGGTGATGCAGCACGATCATTTTCAAACGCTGGCGGAAAACAATCGCATGTCCATTGTTCCCGTCGTCCCAAATCGAGGCTTGATTCTAGATCGCGCCGGACTGGTGTTGGCGAATAATTTTTCCGCGTATACGTTGGAGATCGACCCAAGCAAAGTCGAAAATCTGCAAGCGACGATCGATCAACTTTCTAAGTTCGTCGACATCACGCCGCGGGATCAAAAGCGATTCAAAAAATTGCGTGAAGACAGCCATCGTTTTGAGACCTTGCCCATAAAAACGCGGCTGAGCGAAGGCGAGGTCGCGCGCTTTGCCGCGAATCGGTTTCGTTTTCCGGGCGTTGAAATAAACGCGCGGCTATTCCGAAACTATCCGCAAGGAATTTCGGCCTCGCACGTTGTCGGCTATATCGGCCGGATCAACGACAAAGATCTTGAAAAACTCGAAGCGGACGAAAAGCTACCGAATTACCGAGGCTCGGATCATCTCGGGAAAATCGGCCTGGAAGAAAGTTTCGAAGATGAGTTACACGGACGCACCGGTTTTGAGCAAGTTGAAATCGATGCCGGTGGCCGCGCGATTCGTTCGCTGAGCCGCGAGGAGCCGGTCGCCGGCAACAATCTGGTCTTGAGTTTGGATCTTAAGCTGCAGCAGATTGCTGAAAAAGCGTTCGGCAAGTACCGTGGCGCGCTGGTTGCGATCGACCCTAAAACCGGCGAGGTACTGGCTTCGGTGAGCCAACCGGGTTTCGATCCCAATTATTTCGTCGATGGCATCGACCAAGTACATTGGGACGAATACAACAATTCGACGGAAAAACCGCTGAATAACCGTGCGCTTCGCGGCGTTTACCCGCCCGGTTCGACGATCAAGCCATTCATGGCGCTTGCCGGTTTGTATTACGGCAAACGCACGCCGTCGACCACCATTTTCGACCCCGGTTATTTCACGTTGGCGGGTTCGTCGCACCACTTTCGATGCTGGAAGTCGGGTGGCCACGGCGCGGTGGACCTCAAGAAATCCGTCGTGATCTCTTGCGATACTTACTATTACGGCCTCGCCAACGAACTCGGCATCGATCGGATGAATGAGTTTCTCTCCCGATTTGGTTTCGGCCAGAAAACCGGCATTGATGTTAAAGACGAAGTTTCCGGCAATTTGCCTTCGCGCGAATGGAAACAAAGGCGATTTAAGCAGGTTTGGTATCCGGGCGAAACGGTCATCGCCGGCATCGGCCAAGGCTACACCTTGGTGACGCCGATGCAACTTGCACATGCTACCGCGATTATCGCCGGCAACGGAATCGCGATTCGACCGCATTTCGTCAAAGCGATTCAGAATAGCCAAACCGGTGAAACGAAATCGATCGATTATCCTAAAGAACAACCGTTTCCTTTTAAAGCGGAAGACCTGGCGCTGGTGCGCGAGGCTATGGTGGCAGTGACTCAACCCGGCGGAACGGCAGCACGCGCTGCCGCCGGCGCGCCGTACTCGTTTGGCGGCAAAACCGGCACCGCCCAAGTCAAAAGTATGAAGCAAGGCGAGAAATACAACGAAAAAACGGTCGAGGAACGCTACCGCGATCACGCCTTGTTTATCGCGTACGCGCCGGCGGGCGATCCTACCATCGCGATCGGAATGATTGTCGAAAACGGCGGCCATGGCGGCTCAACCGCGGCACCGATCGCGCGCCAAGTGCTCGATTACCATTTGCTCGGCAAAGTCCCCGCGGCACAAATCGAAGAAGCCGCGCCGGAAGACGAACATGATTAGACGTTTGCTGGAACGGCTGTTTGCCCCCCTGGATATGGGAATTGTGATCCCCACGCTGCTGCTCCTAGGCTGCGGTTTCATGGTGTTATACAGCGCTGCGGGCGAAGATGGCGACAAAGTAATCGGTCAATTGCGCAATCTTGCGATTGCGGCGACCGCAATGTGGGTGATTTCGCTGATCCCGACTCAATATATCCTGCAACTTGCTGCACCGATTTACGTGATCGGTGTTTTGTTACTCGTCGGTGTGGCGTTATTCGGCGAAGTGAGCCACGGTGCGCGGCGCTGGCTGCACATCGGTGTGGCGCGCATTCAGCCTTCCGAATTAATGAAAATCGCCGTGCCCTTAATGCTCGCCTGGTATTTTCATCGACGCGAATCGAATCTCAGGTTTCTGGATTTTTTGGTCGCCGCCGCGCTTCTCGCAGTACCGGTGTTGTTAATCGTCAAGCAACCGGATTTGGGAACAGGATTGTTGATTGCGGCATCGGGGTTTTACGTTCTGTTTTTAGCGGGATTGAGCTGGAAGGTGTTGGTCGGGCTGGGCGCGGTGGTCGGCGCCAGCATGCCGTTAGCCTGGTCGGTGATGCACGATTATCAGCGGCAACGAATACTGACATTGCTGGATCCCGCCCAAGATCCCCTTGGCGCGGGCTATCACACTATTCAGTCGACAATTGCGTTGGGCTCGGGTGGCATCAGCGGCAAGGGTTGGATGAATGGCACCCAGGCCCACCTTGATTTTTTGCCGGAACGCACCACGGATTTTATCTTTGCAGTGTACGGCGAGGAATTCGGGTTGATCGGCAGCTTGGTGTTACTAGTACTTTATTTTGCACTGATTGTGCGCGGCATGATGATCGCCTATGGTGCGGGTAATTTGTTCGGACGCCTAGTCGCCGGCGCGCTAACGCTGACGCTGTTTACCTACGCATTTGTGAATATGGGCATGGTCAGCGGAATATTGCCGGTGGTCGGTGTGCCGTTGCCATTTATTAGTTATGGCGGCACGGCCTTAGTCACGATTCTAATCAGTCTCGGTATACTGATGGGCATTCAAAGTCAAAAGAAACTGGTACAAACATGAATTTGCGCAACGTGTTCTTCGTACTATCGGCAATTGTTTTCGTCGCAGGCTGCACTACCACTCGACAACCGGCAAGTTCGGTTCCGCCGTTCATCAAACCGCCGGCCCCGGTGGTCAAGGTCGAGGCCCCGCCGCAACCATCGCCGCGGCCACGCAACGACGGCGGTTATTATTTGGATGATGGTCCCGGCGACAACCCGCCAAGCAACCTTGACCAGATTCCCGATGCCCAGCCGCGCACAGAAAAACCGCATGCGTACGCTAACCGGCCTTATACGGCGCTGGGGATGCGCTTCGTGCCGCGCGCCGAAGCGCGCGACTATCGTGCGCGCGGCATCGCCTCGTGGTACGGCCGCCGCTATCATGGTAAATCGACCGCTTCCGGTGAGACCTACGATATGTATCAAATGACGGCGGCGCACCCGACCTTGCCGATCCCGAGTTATGTGCGCGTGACGAATCTGCAAAACAAAAAATCGGTGACGGTTCGCGTCAACGATCGCGGCCCGTTCAAGCACGACCGGCTGATCGATTTATCCTACGTTGCCGCGTATAAGCTCGGTTACGCCGTGCAAGGAAGCGCGGAAGTCGAGGTGGAGTCAGTCGCAGCAGTGCCAATGGAAAACGTTAGCGGCGGTAAAATCTATTTGCAACTGGGTGCATTTGCGTCGCGCGCCAGCGCCGATGCATTTCGCGCCAATCTGCGTGGGAAAATGCCTGGAGACGCGCTCCAGGTCTCGTTCTTGGAGGGGTTATATCGAGTGCGAAGTGGGCCTTACCACTCCATCGCCAACGCCAAGGAAGCGTCACAGCGCATCGAGAATCGAACCAAACTGATGCCGATGATTGTTGCCGACTAATTCCGCTATTGGTTTGCGTTAGCCGGCGCTGATTCGTTCGATTGCAACAACCGGATTTTGTCGGCGTTCAATTCTTCGCGCAGTTGCCCCGTTGCCGATGGCCCGAACCAATTGCCCAACACAAACAAAATAATATTGGCGAGCAACAGCACGACGCATAACACCCTCAATTCGTCGCCTCCGCGATCGTCACCAAACCGAGCAATACCACATGCGGCAGTTCGCGCACCGGCACCGTCAAATGCGGCAACAATGCCGCCGCCGCGCCGCCGCTGACAACACACGTTGGCGTTAAGCCGGTATGACGGCCAAGCGCGGTACGCATGCGCTCAATGGCGCCGAGCGCCGCATTTAATGCGCCGGAATAAATCGCGTCCTTGGTATTGGTCGGAAACACCGAAAATTCGCCGTGATCGGCGTGGGCTTGAGCGGTACCGTGAGTCAACGACTGCATCATTAGGCGGACACCGGGGACGATCAATCCTCCCAAGAATGCGCCGGATGCCGTCATCGCGTCAACGGTCAATGCGGTCCCCGCATTGACCACCAGCACCGGCCCCGATTGCTCGCGCCGCGCGCCAATTAACGCCGCCCAACGATCGCTGCCAAGTTGCCTTGGATCGGCATAGCCGTTGGTCACGCCGCCGGAGTTTTTTTCGGGCCGCGGCCACAACGGCGTGATGGAGAAATTCGCGATCGCACCGGATATTTTTTGCGCAACTTCGGGCGCGGCAACATTTGAGATCACTATCTTACTCGGCGCCGCAATTCCACGAAAAGCCGTTACCAACGTGTCGATCTCATCGCGCGCGACCGCACCGGTGATCGACCATGCACCGCTCTCAAAACAACCCCATTTAACGCGACTGTTTCCGGCATCGATCGCAAGAATCATGGCACGGCCGTCAGACTAATTTCACCTACCGTATAGCGCGAGACGCTACCGAGCCGATTGAGCAGCAAACTGCCGTCGTCGGCAACGCCGCTGACAATGCCTTCCTCGATCGTATTGCGCGGCAATAGCATCTTTACCGAGCGATTTTGATAGGCATGAAAAGCCAGCCACTCGTCGCGGAATGGCGCGAATCCTTGCGCTTCGAACTGCGGCAACATTTCCCCAAGGTGGGCGAGTAATTTTCCGAGCACTGTGCTGCGGGGCGGCGGTGATTCCAGGATGCTGTCGAGATCGGTGGTTGCTTGATCGATTTTGCTCACGGATGATTCGTCCAGCCGTACGTTGATGCCGATCCCGATTACCGCAAACGTCGGACCCAACACATCGCCGGAAAGCTCGATCAAGATTCCGCCGAGTTTGTGGAAGCGATGCAAAATATCATTCGGCCATTTCAATTGCACGTCGTGCAACCCAAGCTCGCGCAAGGTTCGCGCAACCGCAACGCCGATGGCGAGGCTCAAACACGACAGTTGCGCCGCGCCCTGATTGAATCGCCACAACAACGAAAACGTCACACCGCCACACAGCGGCGCAAACCAGCGCCGACCGCGCCGGCCACGCCCGTCGCTTTGGTATTCCGCCGCCAACACAGTTCCGCTTGCGGCGCCGAGTGCTGCACGCTGCATCAACACCGTGTTGGTCGACGGCGACGCATCGACGATCTCGACATCGAAAAATTTTGCCATCGGCCCGAGCGCTTCGATAATCTGCGCATAAGCGAGCCAATCGAGCGGCTGCTGCAAGCGATAACCACGTCCCTGGACTTTGTACACCGTCACACCGAATTGCTCGATATCCTTCAAACTATTGGAAAGCGTTGCGCGGGAAATTCCAAGCGTCGCCGCAACCGCCGGGCCGGAGCGAAACTCCAAATGCGAAAGACATTTGAGTCCGCTAAAAAGATGCGCGTTCACGGACTAAAAGCTCAGTTTGTGCTCAACCGCGCAGGCAAACTTTTCTTTGTCGTAAGCGATATTCGCGATCACGGCATCGAGTAATAGCTCGACCTGCGTGGTCAATTTGCTGCCTTTTCGATAGTCGGCCGGTGCGATCAGATCGACGCGTTTGGCTTCCATCAATCGAATACATTGCTCGCGGCCGCTCTTTTTTTGCGGGTCATGCACGGCGATGGTGTTGCCACCATTTTTTTTGGTCAACGCCATCGATGGTACATCGCTCATGCCATCGCCGATGTAAATCATATTGGTGAACGGAATCGGCCGCTGATTTTCCGGCATATGTTCGTTAATGGATTCGTTCAATACTTCGCGGCCTTTGTTCACGCGAAACAAAAACTGCGTTTTGGTCGTATCGTTAATCAACACTTTCGGGAAATCCGCGACGCCGTTGTGATCGAAGTGATATTCCGAAGCGTAGATTTGCTTGAAGTATTTACGAATCGATACACCATCGAGAATTTCTTTTTGTCCGGCGGAAATGATGTAGTGCTGGACTTTCACTTTACCGCCGCCACGCTTTTTGACATAGGCGTTCATGCGGTTAAACCACGTTTCCACACCCGGAAAATACTCGATCGATCGTGCCAGCTTGGCGAAGTCCTCGCGCTTGATCGATACTTCGCGCTTATTCGCTTCGCGCAACATCAAGCGCATGTAAACCAGCATAGAATCGGAGCCGGTTTCATGCGCTTCTTTGTTAACATGTTCCCAAAATGTTGCGCTGTCGATGCCAATCTTCGGCAGTACCGTGTATTCCTGCATCGGTTGCGGCGACAACGTTCCATCGAAGTCGTAGACCATCGCGATGGTGTTCTGAAAGAAATTAGGCTGTGGCTTTAACGCAGATTTTCGTTGCATCGCGTCATTCTATAGAGTGACTATTGACCTGCGCAATCGAATTGCTCGGCAAGTTTCGTAAATTTTCGTTCTGTAGTACAGTTACATTCAGAGTCGGAGTAGTTTCCAACCATTCTGCGAAAAGATTTTGAGGAGAATGTCATGAATGTCAAATGCGCTATTGTCGCGACCTGCATGTTTGCGCTCAGCCCGACACTTTGGGCTGATCTCCCTAACGATACGGTCGGGAATGTCCCGCCCATCACAGCAAAACAGCGGATCTATATTGCCGACATCGCGATTAATCATATTGGCGATGGCAAGCTCCACGTGGTCGATGCCGATACCGGCAACTACCTCGGCGTGATCGGTACCGGTTTTACCGGCCAGTTTATTCTCAGTAACGACAAGCGCGAAATCATCGTCGCCACCGGCTATTTATCGCGCGGGCAGCGCGGCGATCGAGTCGATGTGGTCGAGGTGTGGGACGCCGATACGCTGACATTCAAATACGAGATTCCGATTTCCGATAAGCGCGCCATGGCGCTGAACTACGAAGGGTTGCTGCGTCTGTCGGCCGATGGGCGCTGGCTGTTCGTACAGAACTCGACGCCGGCAACGTCCGTTACCGTGGTCGACATGCAAGCGAAGAAAGATGTCGGCGATATCTCCATGCCGGGTTGCTGGGCGATTTATCCTGCGAAATCGAATTCAAAACGCTTTGCTTCCCTTTGCGGCGAAGGTAACGTCACCACGGTGACGATCGACGATAGCGGCAAAGAAGCCTCGCGTACCGCGAGCGGCAAATTTTTCGATCCCGACAACGATGCATGGTTTATGCAGGGCGAGCAAGACGGTGATCGTTATCACTTCGTTAGCTTCAAAGGCAATATAGCCACGGTCAATGTCGGTGGCGATACCGCCGTGCTCGAAGGCGCGTGGCCATTGGTCGGCAAAGCGGATCAGAAAAAGTCTTGGCGTCCGGGTGGCTACCAGCCACTCGCCGTTCACCCCGCTACGAATCGCCTCTACGTCGCGATGCATTCCGGCGGCGTCGAGGGCAGCCACAAAAATCCCGCCAATGAAATCTGGGTATTCGATACGCAATCGAAAAAGCGCGTTGCGCGTTTGCCCGGTAACTCGGCGACCGCGCTGGAAACCTCGGCCGATGGCAAACGTCTTTATGCGATCGATCCGATGAAAGCATCGGTGGTCGTTTGGGATAAGATTGCGCCGAAAGCGAAAGTCCGCCTGACGCAGGTCGGTGAATTCCCTGGGCAAATCGAGGCGGAATAAATGGACTGGTTGGCGTTCTTGGCTGATCCGGTCGTGGCGAGCGCTGTCGCGGGTTGCGCTGCGTTGATATTATTTTCTGCCGCGTGGCACAAATTTTCCGAGCCGGATGTCTTCGCCGGCGCGCTTGATTCCTACCAATTATTACCCGGTGCGTTGGTCATACCGTTCGCGCGGCTGCTGCCGGTGGTCGAGGCGGGAATCGGCGTGATGGTATTGATTCCTGCAACGCGATCGGCGGGTTTGACGGTATTCGCGTTAATCGTCGGCACCTATGCAATCGCGATTGCGATCAATCTCATTCGTGGACGTAATCAAATCGATTGCGGTTGCGGCGGCGACGTGCATTTATTGTCGTGGGGTTTGGTCGGGCGCAATGCCGTGCTGGTTTGCATCGCGTTGGCGGTATCGGGACCCAGCGTCGATCGTTCCTACGAATGGCTTGATGCGATTACTCTCGTGATGGCGGTTCTTGCGCTCTTTGGGAGCTATTTAATGTTCGACGAATTGCTGCGCCAATTTGGTCGGATCGCGCAATTGCAAAACAACAAGTCGGGTGCGTCATCGTGACCAGCTTAATGATTTCCAACGCCATTCTCTGGGTATTGTTACTCGGAGTCATCGTCGCGCTGTGGGCGTTGGCGCGCCAGGTCGGCATTTTGTACGAACGCGTCGCGCCGATGGGCGCGCTGATTACCGACGCCGGCCCCAAGCTCGGCGAAGCGGCGCCGAAATTTGAGTTGCCGGCGCTAAATGGCGCGGCAATTGCCATTGGCGGGCAACGCCAACTAAGCCAATTGCTATTTTTTCTGTCACCCACATGCCCCGTTTGCAAAAAGCTCTTGCCGATTTTAAAGTCGGCATCGCAAGCGGAGCGCGGATGGTTACAAGTGGTGCTAGCGAGCGATGGCGAAGCGACGCAACATCTGGCGTTTTATCGCGATGCGAAACTCACCGAATTTCCCTACGTGTTATCGTCGGACTTGGGCATGACTTATCGCGTCAGCCGTTTACCTTACGCGGTGTTAATCGACGAGTCCGGCGCGATTCGCGCCAAGGGTATGATCAATAATCGCGAGCAATTGGAAAGCCTGTTTAACGCCAAAGAAATGGGCGTCGGGTCGGTGCAAGATTTTTTGGCAGGTAATAACACAACGTATTCGAGTAAAGCAGCTTAAGAACGGAGGCAGAAAATGAAATACCTTCAAAATTGGATCGACAAAATCGCGGAACGCCAAGTGCGCCGAACCGCGCAATTCACCAGCCGGCGCAGCGCGCTCGCTCGCGTCGGCAAGTGGATGGTCGCGGGCGCGGCATTGCCGATGCTGCCATTCGACCGCTCCGGCGGCGAGGCGCACGCGGCGTTGACCACCAGCGTTGATCCCATGGCCTGCGACTATTGGCGTAACTGCGCGCTCGATGGCTTTATATGTAATTGCTGCGGTGGATCGATCAGCCAATGCCCGCCGGGAACGGAAGTTTCAAAAGTCACCTGGGTCGGCACCTGCCAAAATCCGCAGGATGGCAAAGATTATCTGGTCAGCTACAACGATTGCTGCGGCAAAGTCGCCTGCGGCCGTTGCCTGTGCAACTTCAACGAACGCGAGCGTCCCGGCTATCGCATGGGCGTTCACAACGACATCAACTGGTGTATGGCCAACACACAAACCATGTATCACTGTACAGTGTCGGCGATCGTTGGCACTGCGCAGGGCTAAGTTTGTAAATCGTAGATTCAGCGTAAATGCTGAATCTACCTTCTCAAGTAACCCATGAAAAAACTAAATCGTCGAGGCCTTTGCATTGCGCTCTCGGCGATTTTCGCGTGCGCGAACGGGGTCACCGTTGCGGGTGATGAACCTTATTCCAACCAAGGCCGCGTCGATTTTCTGCTGCATTGTTCCGGCTGCCACGCGCAAGATGGGCGCGGCCTGGAAGATAAAGGTATTCCGGCGCTGAAAGACCAGGTCGGCTATTTTTTGCGCACCGCTAACGGCCGCGCCTATTTGATGCAAATTCCCGGATTGCTCAGCGCCGGCATGCCCGACGCGCGCGCGGCCGATGTGACGAACTACATTCTCACGCGTTTTGCCGGCGCGTCATTACCGGAAAATTTTATTCCGTATACCGCCGAGGAAGCCAAACGCTACCGCGAATCGCGTCCTGCGGATATTCCCGGCAAGCGCAGGGTGCTCGCCGCGGAGTTACGCGAGCGCGGCGTTCCGATTCGCTGATTTCGCCCCGCTTTGTCATTCCCGCGAAGGCGGGAATCCATTTGGCGGTTCTCATTACAACCGCACTATGGATTCCCGCCTTCGCGGGAATGACAAAGTGGTGTTTTTAGGTTGATGCCTGTAGAGCCGCATGAATAGTACGTCTCCAGGCATGCCACGCCACCAGCCAAGCAGGATGCGCCTCCTGGCAAGGGTGTTATAAAGCGATAGCGCGCAAACCCTCCACCAGCCGATCAATATCGCTAACCGTATGCGCGGCGGACAGCGAAATGCGCAGCCGCGCCGTCCCAGCCGGCACGGTCGGCGGGCGAATCGCCGGCGCCCAAATGCCCATCTCTTGCAGCCGCGCCATCACGTTTAGCGCCGCTGCATTGTCACCGATGATCAGTGCTTGAATCGCCGTTTGCGAAGGCAATAAAGTCCACGGCAAGCCGCTCAAACCCTCGCGCAAACGCGTCGCGAGGGTTTGCAGTTGTTCGCGCCGCCAGGTTTCCTGCGCGATGATCTGCAGGCTTTCTAACAGCGCAACCGCCAGCGCAGGCGCTGACGCGGTGCTGAATACATAGGTTCGCGCGCGCTGCACCAGCCAATCGATCACATCGGGCTGGCCTGCGACGAACGCGCCCGACACGCCGGCTGCTTTGCCCAGCGTGCCCATGTAAATCACGTTCGGCGAATGAATATCGAAATGCTCCAACACGCCGCGCCCGTTCGCGCCCAACACGCCGAAACCGTGCGCATCGTCGAGCAATAGCCACGCGTCAAAGCGCTCGCACAGCGCGACTAATTCCGCCACCGGCGCGATGTCGCCATCCATGCTGAACACCGCGTCGCTGATCACGAGCTTGCGCGCAGTACCCGAGGCTTCCAACAAGCGTGCCAGTTCGCCGACATCGGCATGCGGATAAATCTGAACTTCAGCTTTCGAAAGCCGCGCGCCGTCGATAATGCACGCATGATTCAGCGCGTCGGAAAAAATGCCGTCACCGCGATTGACCAATGCGGGGATCACGCCCGTATTCGCCATGTAGCCGTTGGAAAAATATAACGCACGCGGCAAGCCGACAAAGTTCGCCAGCGCAATTTCCAATGCATCGTGCGGCGCCATGTGGCCGCTGATCAAATGCGACGCTGCGGCGCCGACGCCGTATTCCCTCGCGCCGCGAATCAGCGCCTCAGCCAGCTTCGGATGATTCGCGAGCCCCAGGTAATCGTTGCTGCAAAATGAGAGATAGGATTTTCCATCGACCAGCAACTGCGTTCCCTGCGAGCTCGCCACGACGCGGCGCATGCGAAGTAATTTTTGCGCGTCGAGTTCGGCGAGTTGAGATGCGAGATTGGGCACGTTTATCCGGTTGGGAATTGTGGGAATTGTTGTTATGAATTGTAACGTAGCACGTATTTTCTCAACGTCAAAAATCAAA
>JANOGO010000036.1:0-5322 GCA_031406045.1 Pseudomonadota bacterium | reverse complement strand
ATCGGAAATTATTGGAACGACTCAATCAATCGGGTGAACTGTATCTGACTCACACCATACTCGATCGGCGATTCACGCTGCGCATTTGCATCGGTCAGACCCACACCGAACAGCGTCACGTAGAACAGGCATGGAAAGCTATTCAGGCTGCGAGCCAGTACTGATGCGGTTCTCCAAGGCATATTGCTTGGGAGCCACTGTACATGCGGTTTCCAGCCATGCAATCGTATAAATTGTAATCAAGCATAAAAAAAGCGATCGCAATGATCGCTTAGTTTAGCTCACAAAAAATTCCTTAGCGTTTCATCAGCATATTTTTGATGATGCCAATAATCACCATCAACACGCCGCCGCCAACACCCGATCCCAACACGTTGCCTAATATGCCGCCGCCGCTGCCACCGAGCAGGCCGCCAAGAATTTGACTACCAATGCCGCCGCCCAGAATGCCGACGATGGAATTACCCAATACCCCTAAGCTTATTTTTTTGATCAATGCGCCGACGATGTTACCGCCCGCAGCGCCGCTGACAAGACTGATGATAAGAGAGACAGTGTCCAATTTTTCTCCTTGATATTGAGTTGCAGGTTTCGTCTTTTCGCGATGTGCCTGTCCGCATTATGTCCGGTAACATTGCCCTCTCAACAACACCGTCGAACACATTTGACCCGATCGGTCTTTAGAAGGCAAGCGCAATTTGCTGGGCAGTTGAGAATTGCACGATTTGGCTCTGGTACAATTTGCTGCCTCGTCGAGTATTTTTTCGTTGGTCGTCCGAGATTCCAGTGGGAGATAATTAGCAATGGCGACAATAGCTATGTTGCGCCGTATTTCAGTTGTGATGTGTATGCTCAGTTTTTGCTGCGCGAGCTTGGGTTATGCGCAACAGGTGACACTCAAGCTGCATCATTTCGTGCCGCCAAGTTCGACGGCGCACCAGAAGTTCTTAGTTCCCTGGGTCGAGCGTATCGAAAGCGAATCGAAAGGGCGCATCAAAGTTCAAATCTATCCGGCCATGCAATTGGGTGGAACCATGTCGCAATTGCTCGATCAAGTGGCCGACGGCATCGTCGATATCGCTTGGGCATTGCCCGGTGCAAGCGCGGGCCGCTACCCTGCGTTCGAAGCGTTTGAATTGCCGTTCATGACCAAGACCGCGCAAGGCGCGAGCCGCGCACTGTGGGAATACGTTCATGCCAATAAATTAGAACAAACGGAATTCAAGTCGGTGAAATTATTGGCAACCCACGTGCATGATGAAGGCGTATTGCATACCATCGATAAACCGATTCGCACCATGGCGGATTTTAAGGGGTTGAAGTTACGTGCTTCGAATCGCTGGGTAACCAAGCTGCTCGCTTCACTTGGCGCCACACCGGTGGGTATGTCGGTATCGCAAGTACCCGATGCCCTGGCAAAGCACGTGATCGACGGTGCGGCAATGCCGTGGGAGATCGTCCCAAGTTTGAAGGTCCACGAATTGGTCAAGTTTCACAGCGAAGCCGATCCAAAGTCTCGCGCGTTGTATACGACCGGTTTTGTGGTTGCGATGAATCGTACTAAATATGCGAGCCTGCCGGACGATTTGAAACGCATAATCGACGCCAACAGCGGCGCCGAATTTTCTGCCATTGCGGGGAAAATGTGGGACGATACGGCCGCGCCGCATCGTAAACTGGCACAAGCCCGCGGCAATCAGTTTTCCGTTATCTCGAACGAAGAGCTTAAAAATTGGGCGCTGGCGAGCCAACCGGTTTTCGACGAGTGGCTTAAGGAAGTGGGCGCCAAGGGTTTTTCTGGCCCGGCGCTTTTGAAAAGTGCCCGAGAACTCATAGAACGTTTCGATCAGAATTAGAGTTGATCAGCTACATTTCATTTACGATAGCGATAACAATATGGAAAAAATCGATTTAGACATACCCGGCCAAGTCCATACGGACGCCGATCCACAAACCGGTATCGGCAACGCGCTACGTTATTGGGTCACCGCATTGGCGTTGCTCGGCGGGCTGGTGCTTGTAGCGCTGGTACTGATGTCGGTCGCGAGTATTATCGGCCGTGTACTGTTTTCGAAGCCGATTCAGGGCGATTATGAATTAGCGCAAATGATGGCGGCAATGGCGGTTTCGCTATTTTTACCCTACTGCCATTTCCAGCGCGCACATGTGATGGTTGATTTTTTTACGGCTAAAGCGAGCAAGCGATTCAAGCACTGGCTGGACGCTTTCGCAGGATTACTTTTTACTATTGTTGCAGGTGTCTTTGCTAAGCAAATATTTATCGGTATGACCGATGGGCAGGATTCCGGCGAGACGTCGATGCTGCTAAGTGTACCGATGTGGTGGCCTTACACTGCGTTGGTATTGGCGTTTGCGACGCTCTGCGTTACCGCGCTTTATTTTACATTGCTAGACGTAGGTCGCATCTTGAAAGACAGCCAGTGAGCGGCATTCAATTTGGCCTGCTGATGTTCGGCTTCATGCTGTGTTTAATGGCATTCCGAATTCATATCGCCATCGCAATGATCGTCACCGGTGTCATCGGTTATGCCACATTGGCCGGTTGGGATCCTTTGTTTGCGCACTTAAAAAATAGTGCTTATGGCCGCTACTCAAATTATGAGCTGTCGGTGATTCCGCTGTATTTGCTGATGGGTACGTTCGCTGCACGGGGTGGATTGTCAAAATCCTTATTTGATGCGGCGGCAGTGTTCATCGGGCATTGGCGCGGTGGCTTGGCGATGAGCGCCGTCGGCGCCTGTGCCGGGTTTGGAGCAATTTGCGGTTCGTCGCTCGCGACCGCAGCGGCTATGGGGCGCGTTGCGTTACCCGAGTTGCGTCGTCATGGCTACTCTCCCAGACTTGCAACGGGAACGCTCGCCGCCGGGGGAACCTTGGGCATCCTTATTCCGCCATCGGTTCCGCTGGTTGTCTATGCGATGTTGGCCGAGCAGAATATTGCCAAACTCTATGCGGCTGCGATCATTCCCGGCATTGTGGCGATGATCGGATACATGATCACCATCAGGATAGTCACGCGGATAAAGCCGGAGTCTGGTCCGGCCGGCCCGCGCGTTCCTTGGCGTGATCGCGGCCGTGCGGTAATCGACGTGTGGCCGGTCCTGGCCATTTTTTTCCTCGTCATCGGCGGCATTTATCTCGGCTGGTTCACGCCGACTGAGGCCGCCGCAGTCGGCGCGGCGCTCGCCGGTGTTGCCGCGTATTTGCGCGGTGGTCTGGACCGAAAGAAATTTGTCGAGTGCTTACTGTTTACGGCCGAATCATCCGCGATGATTTTTTTCATATTGCTCGGCGCAGATACCCTCAACTCTTTTTTGGCGCTGTCTCAAATGCCGGCAGAAATGTCGGCGTGGGTGCAAGGCTTAGGCATTTCGCCATTTTTGGTCATTCTGACAATCATCCTCATCTACATTATCCTCGGTTGCGTGATGGATAGTTTATCGATGCTCCTGCTGACGATTCCGATTCTTTTGCCGGTCGTATTGGGCTTGGATATTTGGGGACTTGATGCCACCAGCAAAGCCATTTGGTTCGGCATACTTGCGCTTACAGTGGTGGAGATTGGCTTGATTCACCCGCCAGTAGGCATGAACATTTACATCATCAATAGCCTAGCCCGTGATGTTCCGCTGATGGAAACGGTTAAAGGCGTGTTACCGTTCCTTGGCTCCGATATGGTGCGCATATTGCTGCTGATTATTTTCCCAAGCATTTCGCTTTGGCTGGTGAGCATGATCAAGTAAATTTCTTGACCAGGACAACAATATGCCGTAGATTCCGAGCCGTCATGTTTGTGTAACAGTTTTCCGTTACGCTGTGATTTTTAGAGCGATCCACCAGATCGCTGTCGTCAAAATAATCTTCTGGTGCACTAAAAACATTTAAATATTTTACGTCGGGCTGGTAGGTCATCGCGCTGCCCCGACGATTGTTGCTGTGTGTCGGGTTCCGGCTGGGGGCGAATGACGATTAAAAGTCATCAACCAATAACAGGAGCCCGGCCATGTCTAGATTCATTTTTCTTTTGGCGATTTTTTTCTTCGCCGTTCCGTTGCAAGCACAAACCATTTCCCTGCAACCGGTCGTTTCCGGATTGCAAAATCCACTCGGTGTTTACAACGCCAAAGATGGTTCCGGTCGATTATTCATCCTCCAGCAAGGCGGTGCGGTACGCATCTGGACCGGTTCGCAATTGTTGCCCGCGCCCTTTATCGATATCGATTCGCTGACCAATGGCGGCGGCGAACAAGGCCTATTGGGTATCGCGTTTCATCCCAACTACAAGGCCAACGGTTTCTTTTTCCTGAGCTATACCGACCTTTCCGGCAACACGGCGATCGCGCGCTACAGCGTTTCAACGGGCAATCCAAACGTTGCCAATGCCAGTTCCGGCACGCCCATTTTAGCGGTCGCACAGCCTTTTTCGAATCATAACGGCGGTCAAATTCACTTTGGCTCCGATGGTTATTTGTATATCTCGATGGGCGATGGCGGCTCCGGCGGAGACCCGGGAAATCGCGGCCAAAGTCTGACAACGTTGCTCGGAAAAATGTTGCGGATCGACGTCGATCGCGGCTTGCCTTACACCATTCCGGCAACCAATCCCTTTATCAGCAGCACTATTCCTAATGTGAAAAAAGAGATTTGGGCCTATGGCTTGCGCAACGCATGGGGCTTTAGTTTCGATCGCAGCACCGGCGATTTGATCATGGGTGATGTCGGGCAGGGCGCCTGGGAAGAAATCGATTTTCAGCCGCGCGCCAGTCGCGGAGGCGAGAACTATGGTTGGCGAAAAATGGAAGGTAAGCATTGCTTTGATCCAAGCACCAATTGCGACGACGGCACGTTGACGATGCCGATCCTCGATTACAGCCACGCGGCGGGAAATTGCTCGGTTACCGGCGGTTATCGTTATCGCGGCAGCCGCTGGGCCAATTTAAGCGGCGTGTATTTTTACGGCGATCTTTGTACCGGCCGCATCTGGGGCGCGAAACAAAATGGCGCGAATTGGACCACCACGGAGCTACTCGATACAGCCACCACGATCAGCGCGTTCGGCGAAGATGAAGCGGGGGAAATTTACGTCGTCGATCTGGATGGTACGAACGGCGCACTGTATCGAATTGCCTCCACCGGCGATACGGAAATTATTCTGGACAATGCCGCGGTCGGCGTTTCCGATGGCGCGCGTAGCTTTACCGGAACATGGTGTAAATCAACTGGTGCTGGATTTTTCGGTACCGATTCGCTGTATAGCTGCAGCGCCGCCGTGGACACGTATCGCTGGACGCCGGCTATTCC
>JANOGO010000029.1:0-15774 GCA_031406045.1 Pseudomonadota bacterium | reverse complement strand
CGAGCCGACGCCCGCCGGAACGAAAACGAACAGGCCCTCCGGCTTGGCGTCCGCTGCGCGCTGCAGGAACGGCGCGAAATCCGGATTGGCGAGCGGTACGCGAAGCTGCTCGATGATCTCGCCGCCCGAGGCCTTGAAGCGGTCGCTGAAGGCTTTCTCGATGTCGATGCCGGGTGCGAAGTCAGAGACGAGCGTGACGACCTTCTTGAGGCCACTCTTCGGAGCCCAGTCGGCGATGCCGACGGTAATCTGATTGGTGACCATGCTGGTGCGCACGATATAGGGCGAGCGGTCCGGAATGATCGCGGTGGCCGCGCCCATGATGATTTGGGGCACCTTGGCCTCGGCCGAGATCGGCGCGGTCGCGAGCGCGAGCGGCGTCAGGCCGAAGCCGGACAGAACACTTATTTTTTCATTGACGACAAGTTCCTGCGCGATGCGCTTGGTCGCGTCCGCGACGTTGCCATCGTCACGCACGATCAGTTCGATCTTCTTGCCGGCGACGCGATCGCCGTGCTGCTGCATGTAAAGACGGACACCGCCTTCGATCTGCCGTCCGGTCGGCGCGAACGGGCCGGTCAGCGGCAGGATCAGTCCGACTTTCACGGTTTCTTGCGCGGAAACCGGTACGCCGGAAGCGATCAGTGCCAGCGCTAAGGCGGCAATGCGAAGCCAAGTGACACGAAGCCAAGTGACATGAAACCTTGCGGTCATTGGAGCGTCTCCCTGAAGGCCGCCATTCAATGTGGCGAGCCATTTAAATACCCGCACACCGAAGCGGCATCACAACGCTTCGTCAACCGGCAAATAGAGCGGCTGCGTGGCGGTGTGGGCCACGTCCCACGCGCAGAAAGCCGCGCAATGATCAATGCCGCTGCTGCCCCCGGCGTGGACCGGCATCCGTCACGCCGAGATAGGTTTCAAGAATGGCGCGATCCGCTTTCAGAGCCGCGCTGTCGCCTTCGTGCACAACCAGGCCGCGCTCGAGAATGACAGCCCGATCGGTGACGCCGAGGATTTTCTGCGCATTTTGCTCGACCAGCAATGCCGAAATCCCTTCCTCGCGGATGATGCGGCGCAAGGCGGCCAGCAATTCCTCGATCAGGATGGGCGCGAGGCCTTCCAGCGGCTCGTCGAGCAGCATGATGCGCGGATTGAGCGCGAGGGCCCGGGCGATCGCCAGCATCTGCTGCTCGCCGCCCGACAATTGATTACCGAGATTGCGGCGGCGCTCCTTCAGGCGAGGAAACAGCGCATAGATCTTGCCGAGATCCCAGGGACCCGGCCGCGCGACCGCCGTGATGTTCTCCTCGACGGTCAGCGACTTGAAGATGTTGCGCTCCTGCGGCACCCAGCCAATGCCGGCATGCGCGCGCTGGTCGGAGCGAAGACGCGTGAGCTCCTTGCCATCGAGCATGATGCTGCCGCCGCGATAGCGCGTAGCTCCAACGATGGTGTTGATCAGCGTGGTCTTGCCCATGCCGTTGCGGCCGAGCAAGGCCAGCGCCTGCCCTTGGGGAATCGACAGCGAAACGCCCGACAAGACGGTGGCCTCGCCGTAGCCGGCGGACAGGTTTTCGATGACGAGAAGATCAGACATGCACTTCCTCGCCGAGATAGACCGCTTTCACGCGCGGATCGCGCGCTACCTCTTCGGGCTTGCCTTCGACGAATAGCGCGCCGTTGACCAGCACCGAAATGCGGTCGGCGAAAGAGAACACAAGATCCATGTCGTGCTCGATCAGGAGCACGGTCACGTCCGCGGGCAAAGCCGCCACCGTGGAGAGAATGTCATGGCGTTCATCCTCGGGGACGCCGGCGGCCGGCTCGTCAAGTAGCAGCACGCGCGGCTTGCAGGCGATGGCGACCGCGATTTCAAGCAACCGCTGCTTGCCGTAAGGCAGGATCGCGGTGCGCTCATTCATCACGTCGGTAAGATGAAATTGCTCCAAGAGCGCGATCACTTCATCGACGACCTGCGACTTGCTGCCGACGATGCGCCACCAATCGTGACCGGAGCCGAGACGCTCCGACACTGCGAGACCGAGGGTCTCGAGCGGAGAGAGATCAGGAAAGAGCTGGTTGCTCTGGAAGGTGCGCGCGATGCCGAGCCGCACGCGGGTTTTTGAAGCTACTGGCCAACGAGCGCATGCAATATCTCGCCGGACAATACATCGATATCTTGCTCAAAGACGGCAAACGCCGCAGCTACTCCATGGCGAACGCGCCGCATAACGACGAGTTGATCGAGCTACATTTGCGCAATATTCCCGGCGGCACCTTCAGCCGTTTTGCGTTCACGGAACTGAAAGAAAAAGCGATCCTGCGTTTTGAAGGCCCGTACGGTACGTTTTTTTTGCGCGATTCCGACAAACCGATTATCTTCCTCGCCGGCGGCACCGGCTTCGCGCCGATTAAAGCGGTGATCGAAGATATGCTGCATAAAAAAATCGAGCGGCCGATGGTGCTTTATTGGGGCGTGCGCGCGATGCGGGACATCTACTCGAACATTCCAAGCGATTGGCAGCGAGCTAACCCGAACTTCACGTTCATTCCGGTTTTATCCGAGCCCGCGCCGGAAGATAACTGGCCCGGCCGCACCGGGCTGGTCCACCAAGCGGTTCTGGATGATTTCGTCGATTTGTCCGGCTATCAAGTGTATGCCTGCGGCGCGCCGATCATGATCGAAGTCGCGCAGAAAACCTTCGAGGAACGTCGCCTGCCGACGGAAGAATTCTTCGCCGATTCATTCACGCCGGCGATTGATCCCAAAGCAAAGTGATAATGAGGCATCGCCAGAAGCCTCGTGGACACTGACTCGCAGGCCATGCATTGCCAGACGGCAAGTCGGGCACGGCTCGTGGCAAACATCCATTTTGAAGCGAAATAATCGATCGCGTTGGTAAAAAGAGAATATGAGTATTCGGTAAATAGATCACATCGACATCGCGATCATCCAAGGCCCGGTCACCTTCGGCGAAAACGATGGCTCGGTTTTTGTCCGCGATCCCGATCGCAACGTCATTGAATTTCGTGGGCATGAACATGTCCTGTTGGACATTCCCGGGTTTACGCATTACCGGCCCTAGTGGTGACGAGCAGGATGTTACGCAAACTACGTTCCCTGGGTTTGCCCTTCGACCTTACCGAATGCAACGACTACGCTAAACACCAACGCCTCGTTTACGTTATCTCTCGGTTCCGTATTTCCGCGCCATCCGATCGAGGAAGTGCGCCTCCTCCTGGTAGCGTGCGAACAAGCGCCGGTAGCGATCGTGATTTGCCGCGTCGGGAACCAGCGTCCATGCGTCCTTGACGCAGACCGCTACCGCTTCGTGGATACTGGGGAACATTCCGACTGCCGTTGCGGCGATTAGGCAAACGCCAAACGCGGAATCGCCTTGCTGGGTCGTGCGCGTCTGCATTCCCAACACGTCGGTGATGATCTGCGACCAAATTTCGCTTTTCGCTACACCGCCGCTCAAGACCGCCGAGGTCATATTCAGGCCTTGGCGAAGGAAGATACCGAGGCAATCAAGCAACGAAAATGCGACCCCTTCCATCACCGCGCGAGTGAACTGCGGCCAGCCGTGTGTGTTAGCAATACCGGTAAAACTTCCGCGCAACTCGGAGTTCCAGTAAGGTGCGCGCTCGCCTTGCAGATAAGGATGAAACATGAGGCCGTTGGCGCCGGGACCCGCTTGCGTGGCGAAACGGTCCATATCCTCATAGGTAATCGGCGGCGCAGCAGTTGGGCGCATCGCTCCACCGAGATCGCTAAGCCACTTTATCGACGTGGCGCAGGAATTGGTGCCCGCCTGCTTGTAATACAAATTCCCGACGATGTGCGGATACGTAATGATCCCAGGAATGAACGTAGGCTCAGAGGTCACGGCCATAATGCCGCCGGCGCTACCGACACGAACCATACCGGCTTTGCCCGGCGCAAGGATTCCGCAGCCCACCAACTCGGCGGCGGAATCGAGCGTGCCCGCAATGACCGGCACACCGGGAGGAAGCGCGAACGCGCTCGCAGCCTTGGCAGTTACTCCGCCGACGATTGTCATCGGATGGACCAGAAGCGGGAATACCTCCTGGGGCAGGCCACTCAGCGCATTGAGTTGCGGTGACCAAGTCTTAGTGCGTGCATCCAGCATCATCGTTGCTGCGGCGCTGCCATGGTCCATGTGGGCTTGCCCAGTGAGGCGAAATACCAGGAAGTCTTTTGAACTGAGCAGCCGGCGCACGCGATTGAAGGCGTCAGGTTCGTGTCGCCTGACCCAGAGCAATTGTGGCAAAGTCCACGTGCAGTTCGCCTCATTCAATGTAATCTCTTCGAGGTAAATGCTCTGGTTTGCCTTTAATTCGGCCACCTCGACGTTGCTACGCTGATCGCTCCACAGAATTGCGGGGCGAATCACTCGATTGAGATCATCCAGAAGAACCGGAATATGCGCCGCGGAACAGACGCCGATGGCCGCAAGCGAGGCAATCAGTTGGGATTCGCGTGCCCGTAGTTCGGTCAGGGCAGCGCGCAATGCTTCAATCCAGTCTTCTGGGTTTTGTTCCATCCAGCCAGGTTGTGGACTTCGCGTTGGGTAGTGTCGCTGCGTGGTCGCGAGAACCCGACCGGCCTTGTCGATGACTACGCATTTAACGCTGCTCGTGCCCAAGTCAATGCCGAGGACGGAGGTGATAAGCGTGCTTTTGACCATAGGATTTATACGATACGCGCAGCTAGCACGGGTAATCTAATCCTATGTACTACGTTCCACATGGTGACTTGGAGGTCATTTGCTTTCCGGGGCTTAAGCTATCGCGGACTTTCTCATTTCCTGGGCAAAAGCACAATTGCCAAGTTGGGTAATTTCAGCTTCTTTCTGAAGTGGGCGATCGAACTTAGCGGGGTTGAGTTGGGTAACGATACGCGACCGATTAGTTTCCTGACGACTGCTTTTCGCTGCGCTGAATTAGATTCAACGACAGCTTTATGGTGAGCCTTAAAATTGACACGGGCGGCCGCTTCATCCGGTTTGATCCACAATTCCGACGCCATTAACCGCCGACAAATTCTGGCGACGTCGACAGAATTGCATAAAGTTGTCGCTCAGTTTACATAAAGCTGACCTAACGAGCGGCCAATTCCGCCCATTCGCCAAATTTGAAAAGCAGCCGTTCAAAATTCCGCGCGCTTACCGACAAGAATCACCTACCCGCATGTTGTTTTAGATAGCACTTGGTGCTATAGTTATTCAGGCCAACCGAGATTGTAATTGCGTCACGCGTGTTCAAGACCGCTTGGTTTGCTAAGGCCTCTCGGAAGGCGGGGATTTCGGACTGGCAATTGTGCGTTGCAATTGCGCAAGTAATGCAAGGCCAAGCCGATGATTTGGGTGGTGGTGTGTTCAAGAAACGACTGAACGATAATCGCCATCGATCAATCATCTTTGCCAAAGGCGGGCGGTATTGGATTTACGAGTATTTGTTCGCCAAACAAGACCGGGACAACAGTGATGCTGACGAGCTCGAGGCCTTTCGTGTACTGACCAAAAACTACGGCGAGTTATCGGATGTTCAGGTGACCAAATTAGTTGAGCTACGGTTTTTTGTGGAGATATGCCATGGCGACTAAGCCAAAATATAAGAGTGAAGCGTTTGAAGCGATTCACTCATCGGCACGAGCGTTACTCAAAGTAGGTGCAATTGACAAGGCAACGATGCGCGAGTTTGATGCATCATGCCTTGCGATGCCGCCCGAAATCGCGCCGCGAAAGATTAAGCAAATTCGTGAAAGTAATCATGTTAGCCAACCCGTGTTCGCACGCTATCTCAACACCAGTGAATCGACCATTCAGAAGTGGGAAACGGGCGCCAAACGGCCTAGCGGCATGGCGTTGAAATTACTCGCCATCGTGGAAAAGCATGGGCTAAAGGTTTTGACTTAAGCCATTCCCGCCCGGTTCTTATGAAAGTCGACTGGCGCGTGCGTTCCATTTTTGATCAAATGAGACCTTCGGTCGAGTCGCCCGATTTCACCAATCCGCTACCAGCCGCAAAATTCCAAGAGTATCCTTTGGAGACCTCCGCAAAAGGACGTGTAAGTGAAACTGCCGGACGCCTCGAAATCCGTTAGGTAAAAAATTTGATTGCGGGAACGCGGCGCGCTATCCTTGCGAAACTCATTTGATAAATTGTTTCGGAGACTGTCATGATCGTTAAACGTGGCCATGAAAACCAATGGATTTCCGCCGGCTATCCCGATGCCGAGCGAGCCATTTTGCATTTGAACAAACTGGAAGGCCGGACCTCGGTCGTGCGCATGAAAGCCGGTGCGCGCGGGCCGATGCATACCCACGAGGGTGCCGAACATGCTTATGTCCTGTCGGGCAAAGTGGATATCGGCGGCAATGTGTTATCGGCCGGTGATTATTTATACACGGAAGCGGGCGAAATTCACGCGCTGGTTGCGCTGGAAGATTCGGTTATTTTTGCCTCGACCGAGCGGGCCATCCGCGTGATCGAGACTCAAGCCGCAGCGTAGCGCCACCGCGCTACCTGTGCGTGCGGTACTTGCGGTAAAACCAGCCCTGCTCACCTTTTGTTGAATCGCTGATTTTTAGCTGGCGGTCACGCTGGCGCTCAGGTCACCACTGGTGTGCGCCCGAGGCGAGGAAGCCGCCATCGAGCGGAAGCACGGTGCCGGTCACATACCCCGCGTCTTCGGAGGCGAGATAGGCCACGGCCGCCGCGACCTCCTCGGGCGTGCCGTAACGCCGCATGGGAATCGCGCTCGTGTACGCCTGCCGGAAGGCGGCGGAATGTAGTACCTTCGTCATGGGTGTGTCGACGGGGCCGGGCGCGACGGCATTGGCGGTGACGTTGTACTCGGCCAACTCGACCGCCATCTGGCGCGTGAGCCCGATGACCGCGGCCTTCGAGGTGCCGTAGCCGGTGCGCCCGACACCGACCGCGCGCATGCCGGCCACGGAGGCGATATTGATGATGCGTCCCCACCCTTCGCGGCGCATCAGGCGACCGCCGTGCTGCGAACACAGCAGCACCCCGGTCACGTTGACGTTGAGATGCGCTTGCCAGCTATCCAGTTCGAAGTCGAGGAAAGGCGCTGTCTTCGCGATGCCGGCGTTGTTCACGACGATGTCGCAGCGCTTCCATCGCGCATCGATGTCCGCGAACGCGGCCGCCACGGATTGCGCGTCGCTGACATCGAGCCTCACAGCATCGGCACGATGTCCGGCCGCCTTCAGTGCCGCGGCCTTTTCTTGGGCCTGGGCCTCGTCGATGTCGCCGATCAGGATGTGATGGCCATCGCGGGCGAGGCGGTCCGCGATGGCCGCTCCGATGCCCTTTGCTGCGCCGGTGATCAGCGCGACGCGAGTGATGTTGGTGGGTGATGTCATAGGTATATCGATTCTCCTGAAAGGCTTAGCGTCACTAGCGATCAATCGCCGCGCACGCGCCCAAAATAATCCGGCCCGCCCATCTGACCGCCCTTGAGGGCGATCTCCAGGCCATCGACCAGCGGGTCATCCGAGTGCGCCCGGCACAATGGGGCGCCTGGGGTGAGTTCCGCGCCCATCTCCAGAGCGTGGACGCCCAGCTCCTGCGTAGCGTAACTCGACGTGTCCCCCCCGGCGATCAAGACCCGCCGCAGGCCCGTGCGCACGATGAGCTCGCGAGCCAAACGTCCGAGGGCGCCGCCCAACACGCGGGCGGAATGGGCCCCTTCGGTCATAACCGCCCGCGCTTGCGCAATCGCGGGATCGTCCGGACCCACCGCAGTGTACAGCACGACGCTCACCCCGCGGGACCACGCGGCGAGGGCCTGATCAAAGAGCACTTGCCGAACATCCGTGGCGCCGTCGGACTGCATCAGGGCTGCCGCCGGCACGCGCAGCGCCTCGAAGCCGTGCTCGCGCGCCCAGGCAATCTGCTGCGCCGTGGCCGGCGAAGCGCTGCCGGAGAGCACCAGGAGCTGACGCGTCGGCTTGATCGTCGGGAACCGCGCCCGCACATCGGGGATGAGCCCGGCCACGCGCCAGTAAGCAGTCAGTGCGTACCCGACACCGGACGACCCCACCACGAACTGAGGCGCGCTTTGCGCCTGCTCCCAGAGAAGGCGCCCCGCCTCCCGCAGGCGGACATCGTCGAGCACGTCGAACAGCAGCATGGCGGGCGACTCCGCCATGCGCTGTGCGAAACGCGAATCCACCTGCGCCGACGAGCCGTCGAGATCCTCGATGCTCATCAGACCCACGCTACCGCTGGTCTGATCCGCGAGGTGACGCCGCAGGTCGGCCTCGCGCATCGGCGTGACCGGATGCCGCGACATGGTGGGATGGCGGTCGAGACGATGGACGGCATCGCCTGCTGCCGCGAAGTGGTTGCCGAACACCGTGTAGCGCCGCAGGGGCGGCGAGCCGGCGACGATGGGCACGGTGCGACCGGCGTTCAGGCGCTGGCGCGCCCGGTCCACCACGTGTCCGATAGACCCGACCTGCGGCGCCGAGTCGAAGGTGGAACACACCTTGTAGTGCAGCAGCGGCGGACGCAGCGACCACAGGGCCTCCAGCACCGGCACGAGTTCCGTGTCCATTTCAGCGGGAGACATCGCGCGGCTGGTGCCAGCCACGCCAACGCACTTCACATCGGCATAGCGCGTGGCGATCTCGTCCGCGCTCGGGGCGCGAAGGAACAGGATGGTGCGCAGCCCGGACAGCGCCAGTGCCTCCATCGCGTCGGTTGACCCGGTGAAATCGTCGCCGTAAAACGCCAGTTGCAGCGCGGGGCTCATCCGCTGCGCTTGCCGAATTTTTCGATGGCAGCACTCAACTCAGGACGAGTCAGCGCGTAGTCCGCGAGTGGCACGCCGGCCATGGCAGCCGCCCAACCTTGTTGCATGCTGCGGACGCCGGCCGCGATACCGCCCGGATGCGCGATGATGCCGCCGCCCGCCAAGTGCAGCACATCGGTCGTGCCGGTGGCCGTGTAGATGTCCACCGCGGAGCCCGCCCACTGTGCGGACGAGATCACCGGCATCACGCAGTAGTCGCCGTACAAGGGAGTCAGACAATCGCGGATCGATTGCGCCACCGCAGCATTCGATTCGTAGAACTTGCCGTTGAATCCGCCGACGTGGAGATGATCGACCCCCGCAATGCGGAAGAGCTTCTGGAACGCGGAGAATCCGATGCCCAGCCAGGGATCGCGGGCGAGCGCGCCGTACAGGGCCCGATGGCCGTGGATCGGCAATTCGCAGTGCTGCCGCAGATACGCGACGGCAGCGACACCGACCGCGTTGACGTTGATCATCACGCACGTTCCGCCCAGATCGCGCACCTTGTCGTGGCTGCGCAGCATGTGGTCGATGTCGCCGGTGATGTTGAGCGCGTAGAGGGCGCGCTTGCCGGTCTTGTCCGCGACGCGCTGGATCTCGTCCAGCACGGCCGCGGCGCGCTGCTCGAACGGGGCGTAGGGCGGGTCCGCGCTCAGCTCGTCGTCCTTGATAAAGTCTAGCCCCGCCGTCGCGAGATCCCGCACCAGCGGACGCAGCGCCTCGAAGGAAAGACCGATGCTGGGCTTGATGATGGTGCCGATCAGCGCCCGCCCTTCCACCCCGGCAACGCGCCGTGTGCCCGCGATGCCGAAAGCTGGCCCGGGATAGCGCTGGGCGAAGGCATCGGGCAAATCCAGGTCCTCCAGACGGACGCCGGACAGTTCCTGCAGTTCGTACAGATTACCGGCGACGGTCGACAGCAGCGACGCAAGCGACGCACCGAAGTTGTGCAGCGGAAAGGACACCACGACACGGCCGCGCCGGTACACGGGGGACGATCCCGCGGCCTTGGGCGCCTTCGATCCGGGGAGCGACGGCTGCGAGGCCGGCTCGAGTTCGTCGATACGCTCGACCCGGGCGCCGTACTTCTGTTTGAGTTCGATCGTCTCGCCCGGGACGGCGACGAACGTCCCACTCGACTGTTCCCCCGCCAGCACCTCGGCAGCGTGCTCGAGGCTGTGGGGGGTTTCGATGAGATAGGTGGCTGTGACGCGGTCTGTGCTCATCGGCTTTCTCGTTCGGCGTGCGGGGAGGCGCGCACGATCACATCGCGCTGCCGCCGTCCACGTTGTAGACGTGGCCGGTGACGAAGGACGCCTCGTCGGAGGCGAGGAAGGCAATGACCGAGGCGATCTCGTCCGGCTTAGCTACCCGCCCCATCGGCGTCACGGCGATGACCCGATCCAGCGTGCCCTCGGGCAGGCGCTGTAGCTGCCGCTGCGCAAGGTCGGTCATAGTGAGGCTCGGCGACACCGCATTCACGCGAATCCCGGCGCGCGCGAACTCCCGAGCAAGGGCCTTGGTCAGCGCGATAACGGCGCCTTTGGACGTAGAGTACGCGGCCGTGCCGAGCAACCCGCCGCCGCGCTGGCCTGCCACCGAGCTGAGATTCACGATGCTGCCCCGCCCCTGCTTTAACATGACCGGAATCACCGCCTGGCAGCAGACCCACACACCGCTCGTGTTCACGCGCATGACGCGCTCGAAATCCTCCAGGCTGAGTTCGAGGAACGGCCGAGAACTCTCCACACCCGCATTGTTCACCAGCACGTCGATACGGCCATGCCGCGCCAGTACCTGCCCCACCAGTGCGGCTGCGCTGGCCGGCTGCGTGATGTCGAGTTCGACGGCGTGGGCGGTCAGACCTTCATCACGCATTCGCGCCGCTGTCGCCTCGGCGGCGTCGGCCCGCAGGTCGGCAATGATGAGTCGATGGCCGCGGCGGGCAAGCATGCGGGCCGTGGCCTCGCCGATGCCGCCGGCGCTGCCGGTGATGACGGTGACCGGGGCTTCAGGGGAAGGATTCATCGAGGAGGACATTCGCCGCGTGTCTGTGAAATGGGGATGCGATTTTAAATCCTGGCCGGAAGGGTGTAAAGATTTTTGTGTAGATGGAATTTTTGCTAGGCTGTTTTGAATTGATGAAGGATATTGGCACTTCGACATTTCGCACCTTGCTGACATTGGGAAAATTTAAGAGGCGTCATTCGCCAACGTTGGCTCCCCAGCGTTTCGATTGTTCGTTTGTTTCCCTGGACCATCGCATTCCGTCGCAGCTGTCAACGTTCGTTGCCGACTGAAATGGGCAATTCACAGTTTTGGGGGCGAGCGGACCATTGCGCCGCACAATGCCGAGTCGATCAGCGACCGGCACGTATGTTCACGAGTCTCGAAAGGCGCGCTAGCGGTGCCTCTCACGTTTGACGGCAGAATTTCGCAGGAGCGTTTTTCCGGCGGACACAAGGCACAGTGCATTTGTCAAAACGGACGTTCGGGTCAAACATGAGGTACGTTGCCAACCTTTGAGGCACGCTGCCGACAAGCTACTGGCATCTTGCTCCGTCGGGCAATTGTGTATAATATTTTATACAAATGAACGCCGTAAACGATGAAAAAGAGATTCGCTGGGTGGGGTCCGCCTTTGACGATCTGGTGGCTTTCCCACAAGAGCCACGTCGGGAGGCTGGTTTTCAATTGGGCAAGGTTCAGGCCGGGCTTGAACCGGCCGACTGGAAACCATTTAATGACGTGGGTGCCGGTACCAAAGAAATTCGTATCAAGGATGCCAGCGGCGCTTACCGCGTGATGTATGTCGCTAAGTTCGAGGAGGCCGTCTATGTCCTGCATTGCTTCCAAAAGAAAACTCCGGCAACGAGCAAGCAGGATAAAGTTATTGCAGAGGCGCGCTATCGCGCTGTAGTCAACCTTAGAAAGGAATAGAAATGAAGATCGATACCGAAATCCGCCGTGTGACGAAACCAGGCGCGAATATCTTTTTGGAATTAGGTTTTCCACCGGCCGAGGCTAAGCGCCTACACGCGGCATCTCGCAAACAGATCAACGATACTCGGCAGTTGAAGCAGCAACTCATGGAAGAGTTGTCCGCGTGGATTGCAGAACATCACTTGAAGCAAGCCGAGGCGGCCGAGATTCTGATGGTCTCACGTCCACGTGTCTCCGATGTGGTGAATAAGAAAACGGCTAAGTTCACCATCGATACGTTGGTGGAAATGCTTAGCCGCGTTGGCAAGCCGGTTAAACTGGCGATTGGCTGAAACCCATTCTTGGGTGAAGTACTCTACCGACTTCGAAAATCCGCAAATTTCTGGGCGCACTTCAAAGTCAACGAAAAATTGTGCGGCGCAATGGGCTAGCTTCCGCATATTCCCGAAATTGGGAAAATTTATAGGCCGGCATTCGCGCGCGGCGTCGGCGCGGTAATTCGAAAAATTATTCAGTATTGCGGATCATCGCAGGCAGAGTTGGCGCCAATTGCGGTGATGCAACGCTAACTGATACAGGTCGGCTAGGGATCGCATCAGCGTCACTGAGATTTTGTGTTGGCAATCGTTCCATCCCGCCATGCTCCTGTTTAGCTTAACAGGCATAAACGCAATTAACCTGTAGGCCAGGAAACAAGCGATGCTCGATTTGAAATGAGGGCTGAGCAAATTTTGACACGACTGTGTGCAGACGACGGCCGGCAGGTCATTTCCCGCCAGCTACTAACACACCTGACTACTGCGGCAAACTTCGCGCTACGCGAATCGCATTGACCTTTGCCGCATCGCGCGATCCTTGATCCACTTCCGGACCATACAAGGTCTTTTCCACCGGTATCAGCGTAATATCGGTAATACCATTGGAATTAAGCCACACCGTCAAATAGGACGTTTGCACGTCCCAATCGCGGGTTGCGGATTCTGGCGCGTAATCGACCCCTTTTGCTAGGATCAACACGGCTTTCTTTCCATTGAGTAGGCCGAGCAAGCCGCGCTCATCGAACGTGAACAGGATATCTTTTTGCGACACCACATCGATCAAATGCTTGAGTTTGTAAGGAATACCCCAATTCCACATCGGCGCTGAGATGACGATGGTATCTGCATCTTTAAATGGCTGGGCAAGCGCCTGTATGGATTGCCACACTTTCTTTTGCTCCTCCGTTCGCTCGCGGCCCTCGATACCGGCGTACTTGGCATCGATTGCGGCGCCGTCGAACTCGGGCAATGCTAAATTCCAGACATCCATTTTATGAACGGTGTGTCCCGGATGAGATTCCCGATAACTATCCAAAAACGCCTGTGCGACTTCAATGGAGGCCGAGCGTTGCTTGCGCGGTGATGCTTCGACGTAGAGCAGATTTGCCATATAAATTCCGAAGGGATCAAAATGAGCAATAGTGTAGCGCGTTGCGCCAGCCTCACTCAATTAGTTTGCACACGAAATATTATTTGGATAGCCTTTAGCAATAGTAGACAAAATATGACTCCCTACTGATCGTTGCAGCTCAATGAGCAGCTTTGTTTTGCGCTCTACCGCGCGACTACTACGGTTACAAGGGCATATTACGAACCACTGCGCCTGCTCGGCCTGACATACCCGCAATACCTGGCCTTGCTGGCGCTGTGGGAAGATGGCGAGCAAACCGTGCGAGTCAGGCTAACCGACGACGGACGCAAATTGCGACGCGCGGTCTGCGAACAGCGGCATGGCCGGGGCGAGATCAGAATAATCGCGTCGCCGGCGCCGCCATACGAACTTCGCGGCGAAGTCTTCGACACGCGGGTGATCGATCGGTACCTCGCTAGAGAAGTTTATATCGAGAAGGGGCGTTACGTATGATCGTCGTACATCATCTGAATAACTCGCGCTCGCAACGTATCCCTTGGTTGCTCGAGGAGTTGGGCGTGCCTTATCGAATCGAGCCATATCGGCGCGATGCGAAAACCAATCTCGCGCCACCCGAATTGCGCGCGATCCACCCCTTAGGCAAATCGCCGGTCATTCAGGATGGCGATCTGACGCTCGCCGAATCGGGCGCGATTATCCAGTATCTGATCGAGCGCTACGGTGCGGGGCGGCTCGTGCCGCAGCGTGGCGCACAAGAGCATATTCGCTATTTATACTGGATGCATTTTGCTGAAGGCACCCTTATGCTGCGCCTGCTGGCGCGTCTTTATCTCACCCGAGTCGGCGAAGCGGCCGACGGCATACGTGGACGCGTTGAAGGCATGATTAGCGATGAGCTGGATTTGGTCGAAGCCGAACTTGGTCGTAGCGCCCATCTCGCTGGAGCAGCGTTCAGCGCCGCCGATGTGCAAATGATCTTCCCGTTTGAGTTTGCCGCGTATGGGGGTCTACTCAGCGAGCGCCATTCGAAGTTGCGCGACTACCTGGCGCGAATGCAAGCGCGGCCGGCATATGCCGCGCAGTGGATAAAGGTGGTGCCTACGTGTGCGATGCGGCAAGCGGCGCGGATGCAGCGCCGTTTCCTACGCCGTCGAGATGATCGTACCTACGCTTTACAGTTAATCCACCAGTAGCAGTGTCGAAAGGGCGCGTAAGCTCTGTCAAAAATGCAGGCTTGGAGACGCGAAAAACTTAATTCGGCGTCACATGTAATCGTTCGCTGCTTTTGCGCCGCACCCGCTAGCATTCGCCCGCTCGCTAGAATAACTCGGTGAAAACTGAGGGACAAGATTGCGCGACCAATTCGACTACGGAGCTTACGTCCTCCCGCCGAAAAAAGCGCGGCGAGAACAAATCGCTTTGGCCTGCTAAGAAAGCGGCAGCATGACGTGTGTCTGAAATGCCGATCGTTCAGACAATCGAGCATACCAGGCGGCAATATGCGGATGAGCAGCATGCGCCATCGGCAATGCATACCAGCGATATGCGAAGCAGCCCACGGCAATATCGCCGAGAGTGAGCTCATCGCCAGCGACGAAGTGCCTTGTTGCAAGATTGGCGTCGAGAATCGCCATGACCTCCTCCATTTGCAGTCGCGTCTTTTCAAGGGCGTTCAGGTCGCGCTTTTCAGACGCCGTCCGAATGTGGCCCCAGAATAGCGGCGTCATCAGCGGCGCCATGGTCGTGGTCGACCACTCCATCCAACGGTCAGCAGAGGCATATGTTTCGAGGGTCACCGGAGACAATCGTCCCGCGCCGTACTTGCGCACCAGATAGCGAACGATCGCGTTCGACTCCCATAGAATAAATCCATCGTCGTCGATGGTGGGAACACGACCATTCGGATTCATTGCTCGGAACGCGGGCTCGTCTACGAGGCCAAACTGCATGCCCGCGTCCATGCGTTCGTGCGGGATCGCCAGTTCCCCCACCGCCCACATCACTTTTTGCACATTGATGGAATTTGTGCGGCCCCAGATTTTGAGCAAGTATCTTCCTTATTGGCTATGGTTCTTGTACTGCGGGTCTGCTTACATGCAGTGCAGCCTCGACATTTATGTCGCCAGAATCTTCTTCGCATAGTGAATCACGTCGGCGGCTTCGAATGGTTCTGGAATCACGACACCGCGTTGGCACGCGGGCCGGGCCGCCAGGGTGTCCATCCAACGTCGCAAATGCGGCAGGTCATCGACGGCGACGCCGGCCCAACCATGAATGCGCACCCAGGACCAATGGGCGATATCGGCAATGCTGTAATCACCAGCCAAATACTCGTGATCCCTAAGCCGGGTGTCGAGTACCGTGTACAGCCGCTTGGTCTCGTTCTGATAGCGCTGAATCACGGCGGGAATCTTGTCCGGGAAATAGCGAAAGAATACGTTGGCTTGGCCTTGCATCGGACCGACGCCGCCCATCTGAAACATCAACCATTGGACGACGGTCGAACGCGCTTTGCCGGCGAGGGGCATGAGCTTGCCGGTTTTCTCGGCGAGATAGATCAGAATCGC
>JANOGO010000421.1:0-19076 GCA_031406045.1 Pseudomonadota bacterium | reverse complement strand
CGAGGTTTGAACGTGTATTCATAGCGGGAGTAGGTCAGCGTCGCGAAGCTACCATCCGTAGTGCCTATGCCACGACCGGGTGGCCTTGGGCCAGGCAATTAGGAGGGGCATCTTCAGACACCGTCCCACTACGCCGCAATTCACGCATCTCTATATCGTTTGGTCAATGTACAACGTGATCTTTGCGGCGTAATCTGACGGTGTTTTCTGATAACCACGGAGGGTTCGCCATGGCAACGAAGAAGTCAGTAAATCTGAAGCACGCGCACGTTTGTGTCGATCGCATCATTCCCTATGCGCAAAAGATCAAAGCCGCGGACATCGCGGTGAAGCACAATCCGGCCAATGCGCCGAAGGCTATTGCAAGGTTGCCGGGCGTATCGGCCCATCCGGCAAAAATCGCGTTGCAAACCGGGAAGAAATGGGTGAATGGCTCCCAGCTTTCCATCGCGTTTTATGGATGGCAGTAAGACGCAGCAACAGCGCGTGGTCGAGCATGCGGTGCAATGGATGAAATATTCCAACATCGGCCTGAAATTCGGCGGTGGGCGCAATTCGCAAATCCGTATTTCGTTCAACGCGGACCCCGGCTCGTGGTCTTACGTCGGCACGGATAACCTGACCATCAGCAAAAACGAGCCGACCATGAACTACGGCTGGCTGGACGATGATACGGACAAGGACGAATATAACCGCGTTGTCCTACACGAATTCGGCCACATGCTCGGCGCGATTCACGAGCATCAAACCCCGAAGGGCGGCATTAAGTGGAATTTAGACAAAGTTTACAAATACTTCGGCGGCCCGCCGAATAATTGGAGCAAGGAAGACATCGACTTCAACATCGTGCACAAATACTCGATCGATCAACTGAATGCAACGAAATTCGATCCGAATTCGATCATGCTTTACGCCTTTCCCGGCGAATTTATTGTCGGCGGCGTCGCGACGCACGAGAACACCAAACTATCGCGCGGCGATAAACGCTTTATACGCAAGATGTATCCCAAGCCAAAACCCTAAGCGCGTGTGCGTGAGGCAATTGCGGACAACTGTCTCGTTTGCCTCACGCGTTGGTGGTGCGCTATCGCGCCCCGACTTCCGGCCGCGTTAGCCCGTAACGCGGCCTAAAACCTCTTTACAAAGCCTACGCAAGCGGCTATCCTCGCCCCTAAGTTGTCAGCGGTGAAAAGCTTTCGTAAAAATCGCCTGGCAACTCGACGAAACTAGTAAAAAATAAGTTAGTCGTTAGTAACCGAGGGACCGGCAATTGGCTGTTAACTGACAACCCAGGTTGGAGCAAACACAGCATATTTTGTCCGTATCAGCCAACATCAATTAGGAGGCATTGCAATGAAAAAAGCAACTATCGCAGCAGCAGTAGTAGTCGGCTTGGCGAGCCTGTTAGGCGCAACCGCGCAAGCAGCGGACGGCGTAAAAATATTTTGGACCACCAGCGGTAAGTTCGGTCCGTTCGCAAACAATGGTTTGATCCCGTCACTGCCGAAAGAAAAAATTCGCGATGTTACGATTCCCGTCAGCATGTGGGTAATCGACCATCCGAAGGGTCTCGTCGTATTTGACACCGGCAACAACGTTGCGATTTCCGACGGTGTCGATAACTGCAAGAAATATTGGGCCGCTGGTAACTGCGATTTCTTGAAGCCGAGCCAAACCCGTGCCGACGTTATCGATGCACAGTTGAAAACCCTCGGCTATGACCCAACCAAAGTCAAAGTCGTCGTATCGTCGCACTCTCATTTGGATCACATCGGTAACATCGAAATGTTCCCGAACGCAATCCACGTAATTCAAAAGAAAGAACTGTATCAAGGTTGGTTCCCGGAGAAATTCCAGGGCCGTACTAGCCCCGGTTCGTTCGTGATGGCCGACATCGACAATGCACGTGAATTTAACTACGTGGAACTCGAAGGCGACTATGACCTGTACGGCGACGGCTCGATCATGATTCTGAGTACCCCTGGCCACACCTTGGGCCACCAGTCCATGAAAGTCAAAACCGGCAGCGGCCAAACCATCATCATTTCGCAAGACGCGATTTGGATGCAAGAAAACGTTGACGGTTATCCAGCCGGCTTGAACTACAGCGTGATGGACTACACCAAGTCCCTCAATCGCCTGAAGAACATGCGTGATCTGGAAGGCGCAACATTGTTCTATGCGCACGACCAAGATCAGTACGCGAAAAACGGTGGTAAGTGGTATAAATAAGTTGTAATTTAAGCTGTACGAAAAAGGCTCCTCTGCCCGGGGAGCCTTTTTTCTATTTATAACTATAAAAATGATGCCGTAACTTTATGTCAGCCGCGATTTCACTCGAAGCAGTTTCTAAGCAATACGGTCCTAAAACCATTGTCCACGATTTGACTTTCGCTGTTGCGAAAGGCGAGATCGTCGGATTTTTGGGTCCCAATGGCGCCGGTAAAACCACCACCATGCGCATGATCGCCGGCGTCAGCACCGCGACCGCCGGCCGCGTCAGCGTCGCCGGGTACGACATGGCATCGCATAACGAAATGGCCGCGCATAAAATCGGCTATTTGCCGGAACATCCACCGCTGTATGACGCGCTGGAAATCGGCCAGTACCTCAAATTCATTGCCAAAGTAAAAGGCGTGCCGCGCGGTGAGATCAACAGCGAAATTGAGCGCGTCAGTGTCGCCTGTAAGCTGGAAGATGTTCGCCGCCGTGAAATATACAAATTATCAAAAGGCTATCGGCAGCGCGTTGGCCTCGCGCAGGCTTTACTCGGCAAGCCCGAAGTTTTACTGCTGGACGAGCCGACCGCGGGCCTCGACCCCGGCCAAATTCAAGAAACCCGCGAAGTCATCCGCAATTTTGGCGCACAGCATGCGGTGTTGTTGAGCACGCATATTCTCCCGGAAGTGACGATGATTTGTCAGCGCGTTGCGATCATAAATAACGGCCGATTGCTCGCGATCGATTCGCCGGCCAATTTGCAGCGCGCCGCGGAACAATCCAACCAAGTCGCGCTCACCGTGCGCGCACCGGCGGCAGAACTTGAAACAGAGTTGCGCGCGGTTAATGGCGTGACCGGTGTCATTATTCATCCACATCCCAGCGCTGCCGATGTCGTCACCGTTAACTGCCAAGTGGAACCACGCGACGGCGTTGAAGCGGCCATCGCGCGCGCGGTCGCGAGCCGCTGGGAATTGTATCGTCTCGAACGGCAACAGCCGACCTTGGAGAATATTTTCTTGCGCTATGTTCAATCTGCAGACCAGAAAGCGAGCGCGTAAATGAGAGGCATGCTCGCGGTTTTCCAAAAAGAACTGTTGATTTACTTTCGCTCGCCGATCGCTTATTTCGTTGTCGCCGTGTTCCTGCTCGGCACCGGTTACTTTTTTCTATACGATATTTTTTCCACCGGCAACGCGATCATGAATGAGACATTCCGCAACATGGGAATATTATTAATTACGTTGATTCCATTGGTTTCCATGCGGCTTTTTTCCAGCGAATATAGCGGCCGCACCATGGAGTTGCTCACCACATTACCGCTAAGACCTTGGCAAGTCGTACTCGGTAAGTATCTTGGCGCCGTCGTGATTTTGTTGGTGATGACCGCTGCTACGGCGATCAATTTAGTGCCGATGTATCTCTACGGCAATCCGGAAACCAGCACGATCTTTTCCGGTTATCTCGGTTTTATTCTGCTCGGCATGGCTTGTATCGCGATCGGGCAATTCTTCTCCGCGCTGACGCAAAACCAAATCATCGCGGCGCTGGTCACTGTTTCCGTGCTGCTGGCGTTTTGGTTTATCGGCCACCTAAAAGGATTTCAAAGTTCCGACACGCTGCGCGATTTATTCGAATACTTATCGTTTGCCAATCATTTCGGCGATTTCATCCGCGGATTGTTGCGCAGCGAAGGCGTGCTGTTCTACTTGATCGTCACTGCGATCGCATTAACGCTGAATGCCGGTTTTCTGCAATGGAGGCGCTAAGATGAAATCTTCATTTCGCTCCGGTTTGATCTTACTTGCGGGCATCGCGATGCTGGCGGCTGCCGCTGCCATTCACTCGATCGTACTGCAAGATCGCCGGCTAACGATCGCGCTCGCCATTGCCGGCGCCGTGCTTACGCTGTGGGGCGCGTTTGCTTTGCGTTCTGAAATCGGTTCGATGTTTAAAGCACGCAAAGGCGAGATCGCGCTGTTCACATTGGGTTTGGTCGGCGTGTTCGTTGCCATCGGCTATTTGTCCAATCGATTCCCGATGCGCTTCGATTTGAGCGAACAAAAAGAACATTCGCTATCAAAACAAACCGTGACGATGCTAGAGCACTTGGATAAGCCGGTTCACGTCGCGTTCTTCCATGATCCCGCCATGCGCGAAACCGTCGAGCTGTACGAGTTGATGCAAAAGGTAACACCGAAGCTGACGGTTGAATTCCACGATCCGATGATGAATCCCGCCCAGGCGCGGCTGATGGGCGTGCAATTTGCCGGCACCGCGCTGATGCAAAGCGAAGGCCGCAAGTTGACTATCAACGGCCCGACCGAAGTCGATATCGCCAACGGCATCATGCGTATTTCGCAAGGTGCGACACAGCGCGTGTGCTTTCTCGACGGACACAACGAAGCCGACCCATTCAGCATTGAATCTCACGATCACATGGAGGGCGCCGGCGGCGATCACTCCCACGGCGTCGGTAACAAAGCCGTCATCCACGAGCAACACGGTATGGCCAAGGCGCGCACCGCGTTGGAAGCGATGAATTACAGCGTCGAAAAAGTATCGCTACTGAAAAGCGGCAGCTCGCTGAACGACTGCGCGTTGCTCGTCGTTGCAGGCCCGAAAAGCGAGCTGTTGCCGGTCGAAGTGGATGCGATCGGTCAATATCTCGACCAGGGTCACAACGGAATTTTTATGCTTGACCCGTTTGTCGAAACCGGATTGGCGCCGGTGCTGGAAAAATTCGGCGTTGTCGCGGATAGGAATATTGTCATCGATCCCGCCAGCCATTTCTGGGCCGATCCGTCCTCCCCGGCGGTGACGGACTACAACCGCCATCAAATCACCGATCAATTGCCGCTGACTTTTTTTCCCGGCGCGGGTTCGCTCTCGCCGACGTCGAAGCAACCGCCCGGCGTCTCGGTGCAGCCGTTGGTCAATGCGTCAAAAACGAGTTTCGGCGAGACGACTGCAACGCGCGCGGAATTCACCAAAGGCGAAGATCTAGAGGGTCCAGCCACGATGATGGTGATCGTTAACCGGCGCCCAGAAACCGCGCGCAGCGCAGCGATGATTTTATCGGAACTGCGCGGCGAAACGCCGGCGGAAAAAATGCCGGCCCAGGAAACATTTAAGTTTAAGCGTTCGCGCATCGTCGTGGTCGGCGATTCGGACTTTGCCACCAACTCGTTCTTGCACATTATGGGCAATGGCAAGTTGTTCTTGAATACGGTGAACTATCTCGCCTCGAAAGAAAATCTAATCGGCGTCGAGCCGCGCACGTTTGATAAACCACGCGTGAACCTAACCAACCGGCAGATGAAGGGAACATTCTTCTTATCAGTGGTCCTCATCCCATTACTGCTAGCCGTCATCGGAACCGCGGTATGGTGGCGCCAACGATGATTGCGGCAACGAGTGTTCGCCCCGCGCGTCGTCGTCATATGGTTGTTACTGCTCGCGCTGGTCGGCGCAATTTTGTTCGTTCAGTATAAAGATCGCACCGCCGCGCCCGAGGTTGAAGACCCTCGGGTAACCGACCGCATGCTGCTGGCGATGCCGATTGATGATCTCGGCGCGCTAGAAATTTTCTACGCCGGCAAACTGCATCGCTTCGAGCGCGACACGACCGGCGCATGGTTTTTTCATGCCCACGGCGTAGCGAAAACAGACGATCCCGCCCACGCCCATCAAACCAATGCCGCGCAGCGCAAAGCGATCGAGACCACACTAACGGCATTCAGCCGCACCCGCCGCGAGCGCGAATTTGCAAGAGGCAACGAAGCGGACTACGGCTTAACGACGCCGGAGATGCTGGTGTTGCTGTACGGCAAAAATACGGCGCAACTGTTGGATAAATTTACCGTGGGCAGCCTCGCGCCCGATGGCGTGAGCCGCTACATCGATTCGAACAATTATCCGAAAATGATTTCGATTGCGAATTATCAAATCGAAAATTTGTTAACGCTTCTCAAAACGGTCGGCGCAACGCCGGTTGGGAATTAATTCGAAGGCATCGCCACAAGCCAAGCAGGGTGCGGCTCTCAAGGCATGCATGCCGCACAGGCAAGCTGCGAGCGCCTCGTGGCTCACCTTGTTTTTAATTTTTATTTCTTCGGGTCAGGCCCCGCCAGTGCCCGATCGACACACTTCTTAACCAGTGCCGCGCCACGCAGCCCGAAGTCGGCATCACACAGATCAATCAATCCGGCAATCTCCTTCGGGTACTGAGCCAGCGCGGATTGCGCTTCAATATCGTTGTCTACGCAAGTTTTAACCCAGGCCCAACCATTGTCGTTGCCGCGCCGGCAGCGTTCGACGATCGGTTTGTGTATCTCGGGATACTGCAACACAATTTTGCGCATCTCCTGATTATCGCGAATGCAGCGCTCGACCATTTCAAGGCCCCATTCCGCGTTGGCAAAATGGCAAGTGGTGACGATCTCATCTTCCTCGCCGGCGACGGCGGTCGGGGCGGTCAACGCTAACAGCAACGAGTAACCGATTGCGAAAATTACTTGTATGCGCAGATGCATTTTTTTTCCCATTTGAGAAACGCATTGACATCGTTTTAGTCAATTATTTTCTTAAAAGAATTCCGTAACGCATCATGACGCACCACCGTATTCTTATCAAGCAATTTGACCGCTCCCAAACGCCGCGTTACAGTCTGAGATAATTATTTCAACCACTCATGCGAGGCCCTCTATGAAACATCGCCAAGATCCCGACGGCGCACGCTTACCGATCAAACTAGATGCGACTTCGAACGGCGAGTTTCTGCCGGTGCCGTTGTCGAAAGTAAATCGCACCGCTAACCAACTCGCGCACGACCACGCCGATCAAAATGCCAAGCGCTTAGCAATACCACGTCGGGATTTTTTGATTTCCGCCTGCGGCGCCGCCAGCACTTTACTTGCCTTCAATCAAGCTAACGCTGCCGCCGGCAAACGCGGCGGCTGGTTCGATCTGGATAAAGAAGCCGCGCTCGATCAACAACTCGCCGCAGCCAGTGTCGAAGGCAAAGAATTCATCTTCGACGTGCAGGGCCACTTCGTCAACCCGCAAGGCGCTTGGATCAAAACCTTAGCGCCGGACGCTCGGCCCCTCAGCTTCTCAACAAAAATTCAATGCAAAAAATCTAAAGAACCTGGCGATCGCAGCTATCTGAATTGCCTTAATCACGAAGAATTTATCAAGGATGTCTTTCTGGATAGCGATACCGACATGATGGTGCTCTCGTTCGTGCCGTCGCGCCGCGAAGCCGAACCGCTGACGATCGAAGAAGCCGACGCCACGCGCCGTATCGTCGATCGCATGGAAGGCACGCACCGGCTGTTATTGCACGGGCCCGTCAACCCGAATCAGCCCGGCGACATCGAGGGCATGGACGAACTGAAAGAGCGCTGGGGTGTCAGTGCGTGGAAAACCTATACGCAATGGGGACCGGACAAGAAAGGATTTTTTTTGTCGGACGAACCCGGCACGCGCCTGATCGAAAAAGCGCGCAAGCTCGGCGTCAAAGTCATCTGCGTGCATAAAGGCATTCCGTTCGGCAAGCAATCCTACGAGCATAGCCAATGCAGCGACATCGGCATCGTTGCGAAGCGCTACCCGGACCTGAAATTCATCGTCTATCATTCGGGTTTCGTCGCCACCAATCCCGAGCGGCCTTACGATGCCAGCGGCGCGGCGGACGGCATCGATACCTTAGTTCATTCGTTGCTGAAAAACGGTGTCGCGCCGAATAGCAATGTCTACGCCGAACTAGGCAGCACGTGGCGCTTCGCGATGCGCGATCCCGATACGGCGGCTCACACGCTCGGCAAATTACTGAAATATGTCGGCGAAGATAATGTGTTGTACGGCTCGGACTCGATTTGGTATGGCTCGCCGCAGGATCAAATTCAAGGGCTGCGAACGTTTCAAATCTCGACGGAATTTCAAGAGCGTCATGGTTATCCGATGCTCACGCCGCAACTGCGCGCGAAAATTCTTGGCCTCAACGCCACCAAGCCCTACGGCATCAGCGCCGATGAAGTGAAAAAATATGCGCGCAACGATCGCATCGCCCAGGAAAAACTGGCGTACAGCGAACAACCGGAACCGCATTTTTTGACCCACGGCCCCAAAAACCGTCGCGAGTTTCTAAATCTATTGCGCTGGAATGGAGGTAATCGCGCCTAAGAAAGCTCTGAATAAGTCCGATTTCGTCGAGACTTTATGTTTGGCTCACTTAGAACTCGAACTCATTCAGAGCTTCCCTAAATCTTATGAGCCGGATAGGCTGCGAACATCATCGCTGAGCTCCGCAGTCAAATGACCGCAGTCGTTGATTACCTCGATGCGATGCGGCGGTTGTGCAGAAAAAATCGTTAGCGATGTGTTCGAGATTCGATGCGACGAGCCTAATTCCCCAGGTAATGCCAAGCAATGTTCAACCATTGTCCTGATGAAAAATCCGTGGGTAACGACCGCAACGTCGCGATTGCTGTCGGCGTGGGATTTGCACACTAGCGCCAACGCCTGTACGACGCGTGCACGAAACGTTACCAGCGATTCTCCGCCAGGCGGCGCGTCTTCCATCGCGATCGGATCGTAGTCGAATCCGTCATAGGCGCAGCCGCGCAGGTCGCCAAAATTACGTTCTTGCAGCATTGAACTGTAACTAATCGACAACCGAGCCGCCGATGCGATTGCCGTTGCGGTTTGCTTCGCACGCGGAAGATCGCTGCTTATTAAACAGCCAATTCGCATCGTTGCGAGCCGCGCCGCGACGGCTTGCGCTTGCTGTTGGCCACGGCTGCTCAACGGCGTCTTGGGCGGCTGGAGAATCCTCGCGACGTTTAATTCGGTTTCGCCATGGCGGATCAAAATAATCGACATAATGATTCGCATTGTTCACGGAAACATCGCGGCCCGCAACCCAATGTGAAAATCACACCTTCAAGTGCTATCATTCGAACTAAATTCACGTTGGCAAACGCGGGAGGGAAGTTTTGCTGAACGACCATCTTGAGACCATGAGGACGGTTGGCGCGTCAGTCTCCAAAACGCGCCGCCAAACACAATTTCCAGCCATTCCGGCTAACGCAACGCTTGCCGATATTTTGACACTACGACTCCACGTACCGTGGTTCGGCATGCCGATCGCCGCTGCACGTCATGGCGTTCAATGCGCAAGCTTGGCGATGAACGCGGGGTGCGACGAAGAAACCATTCTTGCCTGCTTGTTGCACGACATTGGCTTAGCCGTGACCCGCCCCGATCATGGTTGGTGGGGCGCGCAACTGATCGAGCCTTATGTTTCCGAGCGAATTTCCTGGGCCATTCGCTATCACCAGGCGCTACGCTACTATCCCGATGCCGGCGTCGGCTATGAATACCCGGAAATGTACGTGCGCATGTTCGGCGAAAATTATCAGCCGCCGGAGTACATTGCGGCGGCTCACCGCGAAGCGCTGGCCCACCCTTGGTATCTGACCGCTCGGCATATCACGATGTACGACGATTACAGCTTCGACCCAAGCACGCCGATCAAACTCGATCCGTTCCTCGACCTCATCGGACGCCATTTCAAGCAACCCCGCGCAGGTCTCGGCAACGATGGCAGCACAACGGCGCACATGTGGCGCACGATCATCGATCCGAATAAATTGCTGTAGGCACGTTGTCCCATCTTCCCGGCAATTCCTTGTTAAGTTAACTATGCTCCGGTGGAATATTTGGCATGTCATCGCTTTGTTGCTTTGGTTTACGGCAGCACAAGTGGTCGCAGTCCAAGAGGTAATCATCGAGCCTTCCACCAGCGCACGAGGATTGCTGGCCGAAGCGCGCGCGACGCCGGTGAGCGCGCAGGAGCGTGCCTGGCTGAATAAAATCGGCACGGTTCGCCTCGCGTTGGTTCGGAGCGACTGGCCGCCGTTCGACATCATGGGTTCGGGCGAGCGCTATCTGGGCCTGAGCGCCGATTACGCACTGCTAATGAGTGCTCGATTGGGAATCAAAATTCAGCCCGTCGTATTCGCCACCTGGAACGATGCGATGGATGCTGTTCGTGCCGGCCGCGCCGATCTGCTCGCATCCGTTGCGCAGACGCCGGAGCGTGAAAATTTTCTGGCGTTTACGCGCCCTTACGCTGAGAGCGCACGCGTGGTGATCACCCGCGACGATAACCGCTCGATCATTTCGCTGGCTGATGTGCGCGATAAGCGCCTCGCGGTCGAGCGCGGTTTCCCGATCCAAGAAGAGTTGCAACGTTTCGCACCGGATGCCGCCGCGATCGTGGTGGATTCAACCCTTGAAGCACTGCTGCGGGTTTCGCGCGGCGAAGCGGACGCCTATATCGGCAGCGGAATTCCGGCGCTATATTTAATCGAGTATGAGCTAATCACAAACTTAGTGGTGCGCGCGCCGGCCGGCATGGCTGCGAGCGCGCTACGCTTTGCGTTGCGCCGGGATCTGGCGCCGCTCGCGGCTTTGTTCGATCGCACCTTGATCGCAATGACCGATCAGGAACGTAGCGCCATTTCCCATCAATGGATCACGCTGTCCGCCGTTGCCGGGTTAAGTTCGAGCAACAATTTATTCTCAAGCACCGAGCGTGAGTGGATTGCGCAACATCCGAGCATACGGGTCGGTTACGTGCCGAATCGCCGCCCGCTGAGCTTTACCGATCCCCAGGGTAGTTTTGTCGGATTGGTCGCTGACTACTCGACCGTCGTCGCCGAACGTGCCGGTTTACAAATCGAATTCGTCAGCGCGGCGAACGAAACCGAGTTGCTCGAGTTCCTTGGTATAGGCCAAATCGACGTTGCCGCCGCCCTGTCACGCACTACCGAACGTGCCGCGCTCGTAACGTATAGCCGCGCTTTCGCGTCGTTACCGTTGGGATTGATTAGACGGCGTGGTGAAGCAGCACCGGACACCTTGGCGGGACGGCGCGCCGCCGTGCCGCCGGGCATCGAACTGGACCAAGCGCTGGGTCGCGATGCCGGAAAAGTCAGCGTGGTGCGAGTCGCGGACGGGACGGCCATTGCAACGGCAATCACATCAGGCAAAGCTGATTTGGGCATTGAAACATTACCGGTTTTATCCGAGATCGCGCGCGGCAATTCATCGCTGGACATAACAGATTTACGCAACACGCCGCCCGCGGAGCTCGCATTTGCTGTGGCCGGCGACAATTCAATCCTTTCCAATATCATCGACAAAGCGCTGGGCAATATCACGGCGGCAGAACATGAGCGCTTACGCCAGCGCTGGTTCGCCAGTTTCACGCAGCGGGAAATGGACTGGGGCGTTTTTCTTCGTACCGCGTTGCCGATTGCGCTTGCGCTGCTGGCGATTGGTGGGTTCGTGACGGTGTGGAACAGTCGTCTAAAAAAACAAATTCAACACCGCGAGCGCGCCGAGCGTGCCCTCGCGGATCAGTTGACATTCCAGCAAGTGTTGCTGGATACCATTCCGTCACCGGTTTTCATCAAGGATCGCGACGCGCGCTATTTAAGCTGCAACCGCGCATTCGAATTAGCGTTCGGCTTCGAGCGCGAGCGCATTCGCGGCAAAACCGTTGCCGAAGCAGGACACTTTGATCCCGCCGCCGCCTCACAAATTCAGACGAAGCAGCTTGATTTAATCGCGCGGGGCGGGGAAAGCGAGCAATCGAAAGAATCGACCCGCCTCGCCGATGGCGAGCAGCACGAGCTACTCGTTTGGGAAACTTGCCAGAAATACCGCGGGCGAAGTCGGCGGTATGATTGGCGTGCTATTGGATGTGACGGATCTGACGCGAGCACGCGAAACCGCCGATGCGGCGAATCGAGCCAAGAGCGCCTTTCTCGCCACCATGAGCCACGAGATTCGCACGCCGATGAATGCCATTCTCGGTTCTCTCGAGTTGATGAGTTACACGCCGCTCGATCCGGACCAGAATCGCACCTTGCAAGTGGTTCGCGACGCCGCCGATTCGCTGCTCGCGATCATCAACGATATTCTCGACCTATCCAAGATCGAGGCTGGGAAATTTGAGATTCGCTCGGATCCGACTTCGGTTGTCGAGATTGTGCAACAAGTGCAGTACATTTACGCGGAAGCCGCGAGCCGCAAAGGTCTGGTGTTTTCGCATACGATTGCGCCCGATATCCCCGCGGCGCTGATGGCGGACGCGGTTCGTTTGCGGCAGATACTCAGTAACTTTGTCAGTAATGCAATCAAATTTACGTTGAGCGGCTCGGTCGACATCCAGGCTAGCGTCCAGTCGCGTACTGAACATAGCGCGACGCTTGCGTTTCGAGTAACGGATACCGGCGTTGGCATCACAGCGGCATTTCGCAAACAATTGTTCCAGCCGTTTACGCAAGCGGAGTCGGACACCAGTCGGCGCTTCGGTGGAACCGGCTTAGGCCTTTCGATTTCGCAACGTCTAGCGCGGTTAATGGGCGGCGCATCGAAGTCGACAGCGCGCCGGGGCAAGGTACGCAGATAACCCTAATCTTGACCATGCCGATTGCGGACGTCAGCCTAGGACTCGCGCCAAATGGCGATACGCGACGGCGCGAGCGAATTACCCCACGCACCCCGCTCTCCATTCAAGAGGCCAAACAGGCAGGGAAACTGGTATTGATGCTCGACGATCATCCTTCCGGCCTGGCGCTGACCTTGCGCCAACTCAGTTTGCTCGGCTACACCGCGGAAACAGCCGATAACGGTGCGAAAGGACTCGCTATGTGGCGCAACAATCGTTACGGCTTGGTACTAACGGATTGTCAAATGCCGTTGATGGACGGCTACCAGCTCACCAGCGAAATTCGCCGCATCGAAGCCGCAGAGGCGCGCGCCCACACACCGGTGGTTGCCTGTACAGCAAGCGCATTGTTGAGCGAAGCCCAAGCCTGCATCGACGCGGGCATGGACGATCACATTGCTAAACCACTGACCTTGGCGATTCTCAAACACAAGATGGAGCGTTGGCTGCCGCTCGATACGCCGTCTGCAGCGTCTAAGTCGCCCACGGCGGCCCTGCCCCGCGCGATGGTTAAGTCGTCGTAGTAACGGCCTAAACGATTTTTGAAATCACAGTTTTTCGAACTTTTGACCGTTTTCTCGGCATTCCAATTCCCCGTGACGCGCCGCAACATCTTATTTTTCGAGGGAAATTCAGTGGTTTTACGGAACTTTTTTAGTCCTAGACTATTGACTTCTTTTTCGTGTTCTTTATAGTAAGCGGGTAGCGTTTTTGCCTTGCAGTTTCGCTATGACAGAAAAACCCAGCAGTCATGTATTACTTGAAATTATCCTAGTAAGTCATTGATCATCGCTAAGAACTAACGAAACACAACAGGAGGTAGTAAATGCGTAAATCGCTGAAGTACCTAAAGGTTGCAGCTATCGCTGCGGCAGTAGTGAGTGGGCAAGCATTTGCACAGGGTCTGGACGAGGCCGGTGCGTTTCTGTTCACCAACTATGTGACCGACGATATGTTGTTGAACGCCGATAAGGACGCCAACAACTGGTTGCATTATGGCCGTGACTATAGCGCAACCCGCTATAGCCCATTGGCTCAAATCAACGTTCATAACATCAATCGTTTGGTTCCGAAGTGGAATCTGTCTTTTGGCGTATTGGATGGCCAAGACAGCCAAGCTATTGCAGTGAACGGCACGCTGTACGTGACATCGTCCTACAACAAAGTATGGTCGGTGGAAGGCTCAACGGGCAAAGTGAATTGGAAACATGAGCGCGAGCTTCCCGGCGATGTGTTCCCGAAATTGTGCTGTGACGTGGTTAACCGCGGCGTAGCGCCGTACCGCAATAAAGTTTACCTCGCTACGTTAGATGCACACGTTGTTGCACTCGACAACCAAACCGGTAAAGTCGTTTGGGACAAGAAAGTCGGTGACTACACCTATGCTGAAACCTTTACGATTATGCCCATGGCTCTTCGCGGCAAAATCATTATCGGTACCGCCGGTGCAGAATACGGCGTTCGTGGTTGGATCGCTGCCCTTGACGCCGAAAAAGGCGACCAAGTGTGGAAAACCTTCACGATTCCTGGTCCGGGCGAACCCGGCAACGACACCTGGGCAGGCGATTCCTGGAAATATGGTGGTGGCTCGGCTTGGATTACCGGTTCGTACGATGCGGAAACCAATCTGCTCTACTGGCCGGTCGGCAACCCCGGCCCGGACTTCGACCGTCACGTGCGCGCTGGAGATAACCTCTTCTCCAACTCCACGCTCGTGTTGGATCCTGATTCGGGCAAAATCAAGAGCTACTTCAACTACACCCCCAATGATCCGTACGATTATGACGGCGTGAACGAAGTGATCTTGGCTGACATCGGCGGTAAGAAAGTGTTCTTCCACGGTTCGCGCAATGGCCACATCTATAGCATCGATGCTCGCGCAACGAAAGCTAGCAAAGCCGGGCAAGAGCACACTTGTATTTGGGCGACGGCGCTGGGACGTGTGAATTACACCAAGCCCATCACCACGGCTAACAACTGTAAGCCTATCTACAATTGGCCGGAAAAAGACGTAGTGTATGACAAGGTCACTTTGGATATTGCTCCGACGTTGGACGGCGGTAAAGAGTGGCATCCGATGTCCTACAGCAAGCGCACCAACATGATCTATGTGCCTGGCTACGACTTCGCAATGGACCTCCAAGCCAAGAAAATGGAATGGAAGCGTGGCGAGTGGTACCTCGGTGCGAAAGTGTTGAACTTCCGCGCTGGCGCAGGCTACACCAAGGCATATGACGCCAACAACGGTAAGTTGGTCTGGGCACGTAGCCAGTCCACCCCCGGCACGGGCGGCACCACCTCAACCGGTGGCGGCTTGGTATTTTTCGGTGACCCAGAAGGCATGTTCAACGCTGTTAAAGACGACACCGGCGAATTGCTCTGGAGCTTCAACGTTGGTACCGGCATCTATGGTAACTCCACAACCTACACCGCCGGCGGCAAGCAGTTCGTGTCCGTTGTGTACGGTGCCGGCGGTGGCGGAATCTGGCCGTTGCACTTCGGTGAGTGGTACAAGAAACAATCCAAAGGTGGCGGTTTAATGGTCTTTGGTTTGATGGAATAAGTAGTCCCATCTGAAGTAGCTGCGTTACTAAGGGGGAGGGTCTTGTACCCTCCCCTTTTCAATGGTGTTGAAACAAAGGAATATTCGTGTATACACAAGCAAAATCGGTAATTGCATTCACATTGGGCTTCGCCTTCTGTGCGCTGCCCATCGCAACGCTCGCACAAGATCGAAACGATCCATTATTTCAAGCCGGCGCACGAGAGATCGGCGCTTCGGGTGAAGATCAAGATCTAAAGAAACAAGGAATGGACGCCCTCGCACGCTCAAAACACACCGGCAAATTAACGGCCTGCGCCGACGGCAACACCTACCCATACTCGACATCCTCCGGTGAACCGCCCGGATTTGATATTGAAATTCTCCGCGCCATTGCGGCCAAAGGCGGCCTAAAAGCGCAGGTTGTGTGGGCCGATACCGGTTCACGCGGCGGGCTTGGAAAAGCGCTGCGTACTTCCATTGACAAAGGCTTATGCGACATTTTCATGGGGCTCGCATACGGCGACGACGAAGAAATTAAAGACCACAAGCTGGCGCTGACCAAGCCGTACCTGGGCATGGGCTACGTGCTGATCGTGCAAGGCAAAGCTGCAAATATCAAGACGTTGGAAGAAGCGAAGAAGAATAAACTTAAAGTCGGTGTTTCCATGTCGACGCCACTGGACGATTACTTGTTCACCAATGGCTTTGACCGGTCGGTCTATTTGCAAAATCGCCGCATTATGGAAGCCATGAACAAAGGTGAAATCGACACCGGCATGGTCTGGTCGACCGCCGTGGGCGAAGCAAAAAAAGAATTTCCCGATGCGAAGTTTAAAGTCGCCGACGGTTTTGTGCCGAAGGAAGGTCTTCGATTCAACGCCGCTTGGGCGGTGAAGGCGAAAGAAGCGACCATGAAGCAATTTTTGGACGAATCCTATGACGCATTGCTAAAATCGGGAGAGATAAAGAAAATCGTCGAAAGCTATGGCATCCCTTTTTATCAACCATTCCCATAGGAAAGGATATTGGGTATGAAACTCTCTACTGGTAAATTTTCAATTCAAGGCATCGTGACGGCCGTACTGTTTTGTCTGGCACTGCTGGCGCTTACCAATGCGCTGAACGTTCGGGCCGAAGGCGACGACGACCGCCACGGCATGGTCGACGATCTTGAGCTGCCCACCGAACCCGAGCGCATTCAAAACGGGAAAGATCGCTATCAGGCGCGTTGCTCCTATTGTCACCGTCCCGACGGCCGCGGCGGCAGCAGCGGCGTGAGCCTTGCATCGCAAAAATATAAGTGGGGCAGCAAAGCGTCGGATATTTACTCCTCCATTTCCGCCGGCCGCCGCGGCACAAAAATGGGCGCCTTCGGCAATCCGGAGACCGGACTGACGACCGACGAGATCTTCAACATCATTGCCTACATCCGCACTCTGCAAGAGTCGAAAATCGTGGACGACAAGGCGGCGCCTAAGTAACCATAAGCATCTTGTAATTTATTTTCGAAGTCTGTCAAAATGGGCGAGTTAAACACTCGCCCATTTTGTTTTTGGAGAACCCATGGCATTTATTTTTTACATCACCCAAGTGCAATTCGATTTCGGCGCCGTCAAGCTGCTCGAACAAGAATGCAAGCGCGTGGGCATTACCCGCCCGCTGATCGTCACCGATAAAGGCATCGTCGCCGCAGGAATCGCCGAGCGCGTCAGCGCAGAAATCAAAGGCAAACTCGATTTCGCGATCTTCGACGAAACGCCCGGTAACCCCACCGAAGCAATGACTGTTAAAGCGCTCGGCATGTATCGCGATCACAAAGCCGACGGCATCATCGCGCTGGGCGGCGGCTCGTCGATCGATTTAGCCAAAGGCGTCGCCATTCTCGCCGGCCATCCCGAACCGCTCACGCAATACGCCACCGTCGAGGGCGGCAGCCTCAAGATCACCGACAAATGTGCGCCGCTGATCGCCATTCCGACAACGGCCGGCACCGGCAGCGAGGTCGCACGCGGCGCGATTATCATTCTGAACGACGGCCGCAAAGTCGGCTTTCACTCCTGGCACATCGTGCCGAAAACCGCGATCTGCGATCCCGAGTTGACCATGAGTTTGCCGACCTGGCTGACTGCGGCAACCGGCATGGACGCAATTGCCCATTGCATCGAAACCTTTCTGACGCCCGCGTTTAATCCACCGGCGGAAGGCATCGCCCTCGACGGCTTAGAGCGCGCGATTGAACACATCGAACGCGCCACAACAAACGGCCAAGACCGCGAAGCACGCAAGCAGATGATGTCCGCGTCGATGCAAGGCGCGATGGCGTTCCAGAAAGGCTTGGGCTGCGTGCATTCGCTGTCGCACGCGCTCGGCAGTTACAAAGAAAAAACCCTACACCACGGCACGCTAAATGCCGTCGTGTTGCCCACCGTACTGCGCTTCAACGAAAACCACGTCGGCGATAAATACGATAAACTGCGTCGCGCCATGCATATCGCGCCCGGCGCAAAGGTTGACGAATTTATCGCGCAGTTAAACCAACGTTTAGGCATTGCCAACGGCCTCGGCGCGATGGGCGTGCCAAAGTCCGTATGTGGTGAAATGGCCGACAAAGCGTTGAAAGATCATTGTCACGGCACCAATCCGCGCATCGCGACGCGGGACGAATATCTCGTGATGTTGGACGAGGCGTATTAGAGCATCGGCCTACGAGGCAACAGAACCCAGGTAGGTTGGGGTGAGGAACGAACCCCAACAGACTACCGCGCTCGTCCAAGCGTCATTTGAACTCTCGAGCGACATGTTGGGGTTCGTTCCTCACCCCAACCTACATTTCCATTGGTAACGTCGCGTCCGCCGCCCACTCCAACAGCGACGCATCGTAAAGCTGCACGTTCTTGTGCCCCAACATCGTCAGCAACATCGTCGCGCTCGACGCGGCTATGCCGCCACCGCAATAGGTGATCACGCGCGGCTTCGACAAGGCCTCGGCGAATTGTTCGCGCAACACATCGGCGGATTTGAATTCATTATTCGCATCGACAACGTTTACTGCAGCGATATTAATGCTGCCCGTGATGTGGCCCAATCGCCCGTAAACCGCGCCACCGGTGCCGGCGTGTTGATCGGGCCGTAGCGCATTGAGCGTGCAAACATCTCCCGCGCCGATCGCTGCCAACACATCTGCTTTACTTGCCACATAGCCATCGCGCATTTTCGCCGTGAATGATGATTGCCCGAAGAGCCGCGCTGGACCTTGTTCTACAGCATGCTCTTCGCGCACCCATTTCTGAAATCCGCCATTAAGCACCGCCGCATTATCGTGCCCAAACACACACAGCATCCACCACAATCGCGTCGCCCACCAATGATTCGCGGTCGAATAAAGAATCACTTTTGTATCGTCACCAACGCCGAGTTTGCCGATTGCGGCGGCGAAATATTCCTTTGTTGGCAGCATGAAATGCAAGTGATGATTTTTGTCGGAAAGATCGTTATCGATGTCGGCAAAGCCGGCGCCGCGAATGTGCGATTTTTCAAAATCGGCCTGGCCGGAAACGACATCGTAGGCGCCGCCTTGCTTCGGCGGCATCAAGTGCGTCGTGCAATCGAGTACGCGGACGTTTGGATCGTCTAAGTGATCCGCAAGCCAATCGGTCCGGACGATAAACTCAGGATGAACAAAACCGTTTGCCATATTTTCTCCTCTCAAGAAAACCACCTCGCCCATGCTAACATTGTGCAACTAAAAATGCGGAGAAAGTGCCCCGATGAATCGCCCCAGCCAAG
>JANOGO010000412.1:0-5417 GCA_031406045.1 Pseudomonadota bacterium | reverse complement strand
CCGCTTCGGATCCGGCCGGTGCAGCGCGCGGAAGATGGGGTGTGTGTCGGCATTGATGGTCAGCATCGTGAAGCTGTTGACCCACTCCCCGACCGGCGAGCGCCACGGCTGCCACAGACCCGCCACGCCCAGCGTCTGGCCGTCTGCCCGGCATATGCGCGTCGGTTTTTGCGATTTGGCATAGTCTGTATCTGGTGCATTAGCGAAGCGATCAAATATGACTTGTCGATTTTTGCCATCTGTAGATTCCATAATTGCGCCACCGGCGGTAGTATCGTGTCCGAATCAGCCACCTTCGATTTGCTACTATCGAGCTGCTACACCATTTGGCTCAAAGCCACGCCGGAACAGCATATGGCACGGGTGCTCGCTCAAGGCGACCTGCGGCCGATGGCCGGCAATAAAGCGGCGATGGACGATCTCAATCAAATCTTGCGCGGTCGCGCGGCGCTGTATGGCAAGGCCGATCAAAGTGTCGACACCAGCAAACAATCATTCGATCAAACCCTCGCCCAACTCACCCAAGTTGCGAACGGAAAGTAAGGACAACCAATGAATTCACCTCTGAGCAATGCGCAGTTACAACCGGCACCGAATGAATTCGTCACATTCGATACGCACCCTGATAATTACTATCACTGGAAACTCAGTGTCGATGGCAACATCGCGACGTTAGCGCTGGATATCAATGAAGAACGCGGCATTCGCCCCGGCTACCGGATGAAGTTGAATTCTTACGATCTCGGTGTCGATATCGAATTGCACGATGCGTTGCAACGCATTCGCTTCGAGCATCCGCAAGTCGCAACCGTTATCGTTACCAGCGCGAAAGATCGCATCTTTTGCTCCGGTGCGAACATCTACATGCTCGGCATTTCGTCCCACGCGTGGAAAGTGAATTTCTGTAAATTCACCAATGAAACCCGCAACGGCATCGAAGACAGCAGCCAATTTTCCGGCATTAAATTTCTCGCGGCGGTGAATGGCGCCTGCGCCGGCGGCGGCTATGAATTAGCATTGGCGTGCGATGAGATTTTGCTGATCGACGATCGCTCCTCGAGCGTGAGTTTGCCGGAAGTGCCGCTGCTCGGCGTGGTGCCCGGCACCGGCGGCCTGACGCGCTTAACCGACAAACGCAAAGTGCGGCGCGATCTCGCTGATATTTTTTGCACCGTCAGCGAAGGCTTGCGCGCCGAGAAAGCGTTGGCCTGGCGGCTGATCGACGGCCACGCGAAACCTCAGCAATTTTCTGCGTCGGTCAAACAGCGTGCGGGAGAATTAGCGAAGAACAGCATTCGCGCTGCCAACGCAGAAGGCATCAAACTCACGCCGCTAAAACGAAGCATCGACGACAACGGCTATCACTACGAAACCGTCGATGTCGTGTTCGATCGCGAACAACGCAAAGCAACGATCACCGTTTCTGCACCCACCGGAATTGAGCCCGATAACGTCGACGCCATCGTCGCAGCAGGCGTGAATTGGTGGCCGCTAAAAATAGCGCGCGAATTGGATGACGCAATCCTATTACTACGCAGCAACGAACTCACACTCGGCACCTGGGAGATCAAGACCCAGGGCAGCTCTGCAGGCATACTGGCCTGCGATCAAGCACTGGAGCGCTTCTGCGAGCATTGGTTGGTGCGCGAAACGATCGGCATGATTCGCCGCACGTTTGCGCGCTTGGAAGTGTCGTCGCGCAGTTTGTTTGCGATTATCGATCAAGGTTCGTGCTTCACCGGAACGCTGCTTGAACTCGCGCTCGCCGCCGACCGCGCCTATATGTTGCACTTGCCCAATGGCGCAACCGACGCGCCACAGATTCAATTGTCCCCGATGAATTTCGGCCCTTATCCGAACGTACAAAATAAAACGCGTTTAGCGACTCGTTTTTATGATGAAACCAAACCGTTGGCGGAAATTAAATCTGCACTGGGTAAACCGATCGGCGCGGAACAAGCGCTCGCGCAGGGCTTGGTCACCATCACACCGGACGAGCTGGATTGGGCCGACGAAATCCGTCTCGCCTTCGAAGAACGCGCCAGCCTCTCGCCCGACGCGCTCACCGGCATGGATGCGAGCTTGCGCTTTAACGGCGAGACGATGGCTACGCGCATTTTCGGCCGGCTGTCGGCGTGGCAAAACTGGATTTTCAATCGGCCGAATGCGGTCGGCGAACATGGCGCACTGAAAATTTTTGGTAGCGGCAAAAAAGCGCAATTTAATCGTGATCGGATTTAAAAATTCCGTCATTCCCGCGAAGGCGGGAATCCAGCGTCGTTCGCAAAGACGCTGGGTCCCCGCCTTCGCGGGGACGACGAACTGGTTCTAAAATTTATAGAGGATCTCTCATGTCCATCAACTACAGCGAAACCATCCCCAACAACGTCAACCTCGCCGACAACAAAACCTTGCAACGCGCGTTGGAACATTGGCAACCGCGTTTTCTCGATTGGTGGAAAGACATGGGCCCCGTTGATTCTCGCGCCAATGATGTTTATCTGCGAACCGCGGTCAGCGTTGAGCCGAACGGCTGGGCGCAATTCGACTACGTAAAAATGCCGGAGTACCGCTGGGGCATTTTTTTAAATCCGCAACAACAAGGCCGAAAAATTTTATTCGGCGAACATAAAGGCCAAGATGCGTGGCAAGAAGTCCCTGGTGAATATCGCAGCAATTTGCGCCGCATCATTGTCACGCAAGGTGACACCGAACCGGCATCGGTGGAACAGCAACGCTATCTCGGCATGACGTGTCCATCGCTATACGACTTGCGCAATTTGTTCCAGATCAATTGCGAGGAAGGGCGCCATTTGTGGGCGATGGTTTATTTGCTTCACGCTTATTTCGGCCGCGATGGCCGCGAAGAAGCGGAAGGCCTGCTCGAGCGCCGCTCCGGCGATCAAGATCATCCGCGCATTTTGGGTGCATTCAACGAGCGCACGCCGGACTGGCTGTCGTTTTTCATGTTCACGTTTTTCACCGATCGCGACGGCAAATTTCAGTTATCGGCGATGACTGAATCGGCCTTCGATCCGCTCGCGCGCACGACGAAATTCATGCTCAAAGAAGAAGCGCATCACATGTATGTCGGCATCACCGGCATCACGCGGGTGCTCGAGCGCACCTGCGAGATCATGAAGCAACACGGCATTAGCGATCCCGTTTTAGCTCGGCAACAAGGTGTCATCGATTTGCCGACCATGCAGCGTTATCTGAATTTTCATTTTAGTGTGACGGTGGATTTGTTCGGCGCCGATGTCTCCTCGAATGCCGCGACGTTTTACACGACGGGATTGAAAGGCCGCTTCGACGAGCAGTTGATCGAGGACGACCATCAGCTCAACGATGCCAGCTACGATATTCTCGAAGTGAGCAACGGCCAGATCGGCAAGCGCGCCGTGTCCGCCGTAACCTCGGTGAACGAGCGCCTGCGCGATGATTACATCGCCGACACCTTAACCGGCGTGGCGCGCTGGAACCGCGTGATGGAAAAACATGGCATCGATTTTCAACTCACCGTGCCGCACAAAGCGTTCAATCGCCAGATCGGATCGATGGCCGGCATCCGCGTCGCGCCGACCGGCCAGATCATCGACGAAAGCGCATGGCAAGCCAATGTCGCGAACTGGCTACCGACCGAGAACGATCGCGCGTACGTTCATTCGCTGATGGGCCGCGTAGCGGAACCCGGAAAATACGCCAACTGGATCTCGCCGCCTGATCGCGGCATCAACAATCAGGCAACAGATTTTGAATACGTGCGGTTTAACTAAGCGATCGCTGAACGTTTTATAAAATCAAAACGCGAAATTTGTTACAGAAATTTCGCGTTTTAATTTAGTTCGATGGTGGAGGTAAGCGGGATCGAACCGCTGACCTCTTGCATGCCATGCAAGCGCTCTCCCAGCTGAGCTATACCCCCGGTAATCGTTGAATTATACGGGGCACCCCACATAGTGTAAAGTTGGTCGGCGCCGTCATCTAAATTTTGTCGGCTAATTATTTTAACAGCATGGCTGCGAGGCAGTACTGGTGCGGTTCTTCAGGCATCACTCGAGATAAACCAGCCGCAAAATTCGCCGGTGTGCTACAGTGCGCGACTCAATTGCGCGCTAACATTTTAGGAATCCCCATATGAAACTGACCGGTTTGGAAAAAGCAAAAGGCCTGAAAATAAGCTCCAAAATGAATCAAGCCATCACACCGGGACGCTTCGCCGGTGCGGCGAATGCGCCGCTTGATCGCCGCGAACAACGCAAGCGCGATCAAGCGGCAGGCTTGGTGCCGTTCGCGGTGAAGCTCGATGGCGAATTGGTGAAACGCATTCAGGCGCTTGCGTCGGAACGCGATGGAAATATCAACGAAGTCGTGGCGGAATTAATCAACAAAGGTCTCGGCGCGTAATTTTTCATGGCACTGAAAGCGACCATTTTTAAAGCGGAACTTCATGTCGCGGACATGGATCGTAATTATTTTCAGACACATTTGCTGACGATCGCGCGTCACCCTTCTGAAACCGATGAGCGCATGATGATGCGCGTGCTCGCCTTCGCGTTCAACGCTGACGAGGCCCTCGTCTTCGGCAAGGGTTTGAGCAGCGACGACGAGCCGGATTTGTGGCAAAAAGATTTGACCGGCGCGATCGAGAAATGGATCGATGTCGGTCAACCGGACGAGAAAATTGTTCGTCGCGCCTGTGGCCGGGCAGCACAGGTTTTCGTTTACAACTACGGTGTGCGTAGCGCCGATGGTTGGTGGCAGGCGCAAAAAAATACGTTGGATCGCCAATCGAATCTGACGGTCGTGAACATTCCCATCGCCAGCAGCGCCGCGCTGGCCAAGCTAGCTCACCGCACGATGGAATTGCAATGCACGATTCAAGACAGCCAAATTTGGTTGACGAACGGCAGTGCAACCGTTCATGTCGAGCCGGTTTTTTTAAAGCACTGCGCGCTCGCGGAATCGTAAATCGAATTTATGCGACACGAAGCATTTAAGCTGATATCGGAATTTATCGAGCTGAACCAACTTTTAAAGTTGGTCGGTATTTGTTCGAGCGGTGGCGCTGGGAAAGCCTTGGTCGCGAGCGGCGACGTGCGTGTCGACGGACAAATAGAATTGCGCAAGACCTGCAAGATTCGCGCGGGACAAATTGTGCACTATGGCAAGACTCAAATTATCGTTGAGGCCAGCGACAATTAGGGCTGCGCCAGGAGCCATATCCTATGCGGCTCGCGGCGATGCATGGCCTGTAAAGCAGTATCCATGCGGCTTTCCAGGCAGGCAAAAGATTGTTTGATCTTAACGGTAGTTCGATCTACATGGACCGAAGACTAATCGAGGTATCCGCCGTGAAAAAATTTAAGCCCTCCCTCGCCGGCCCGCTATTGATATTGTTGGTTTGGTTTTATTGC
>JANOGO010000174.1:0-1700 GCA_031406045.1 Pseudomonadota bacterium | reverse complement strand
TGAATCAACAGCGGCATGCCACAGGTCGACATCGCCGCCAATACATCAGCCACTTTTTTTAAATCGGTGACGCCCGATTGCGAATTCGTCGTCGCGCCTGCTGGATAAAGTTTCACCGCGTGAACAAATCCAGACGCTTTCGCTTTTTCGATCTCCCCGGGCGGCGTGCTGTCGGTGAGGTAAAGCGTCATCAGTGGCGTGAAGTCCATTCCGGGCGGCAGCGCGGCAACGATACGATCACGGTAGGCGTGCGCAAGCGCAACGCTCGTAATCGGCGGTTTCAAATTCGGCATGACGATCGCGCGCGCAAATCGCCGCGCCGTATCGGGCAATACCGCCGCCATTTCGGCGCCGTCACGCAGGTGCAAATGCCAATCATCCGGGCGCGTAATCGTGATCGATTGCATAGATTCTTTCATCATAAATTCTTTAACGCCAGCGCCTGTTCGTATGCGTTATTCTTGCTCGCGCCGCTGATCGCCGCAGCCAATTTCGCGACTTGTTTCACCGGCAGTTCTTCCGCCAACAATATCCGCAACAAACGCTGCAACTCCGCGTCGGTCGCACTTGCATCGGGTGCCGCACCATCGATCATCAGCACAAATTCGCCCTTCAATCGATTCGCGTCCGCTGCCAACCACGAAGCCGCCTCGCCTAGCGCGCAAAGATGAATAGTTTCGAATAATTTGGTCAATTCCCGCGCAATAACGATCGCCCGTTCCGCGCCGAAAACGGCGCTCAAATCATCGATACATTCCGCCACACGATGCGGTGCTTCGTAGAATATCAGCGTGCCGGTATGCGCCGCGATCGATTGCAAGTATTTTTTTCGTGCCGCCGATTTCACCGGTAAAAAACCGTGGAAGGAAAATGGCAATGTTTGCATGCCCGACGCCGACAGCGCCGTCGACAGAGCGCTGGCGCCGGGGATCGGCACCACCGCATAGCCTGCGGCGCGAATGCAATCCACCAAGATCGCGCCGGGATCGGAAATGCCCGGCGTACCAGCATCGCTGACCAAGGCCAGCGATTGACCGGCGGCTAACTGTTCGACAATTTGCGCAGCGCGTTCGCGTTCGTTGTGCTGATGCAGGGAAACCAACTTGGCATCGATACCGTGATGCCGCAATAACATCGCGCTGTTGCGCGTGTCCTCGGCGACGACGCGATCGACATGGGCCAAAATGTCTAGGGCACGCAAGGTGATATCGCGCAAGTTCCCAATCGGCGTGGCGACCACATATAATGTGGCAGGTCTAACTTCGGTTTGAAGCAAATGTGTTTTCCTCGGCTGGTTCGGGCTGTTTTATTTTGCGTTGCAATCGTTTCCCAAGCGGCATTGTCGGCGGATGAAAGCGGCAATGCAACCGCGACCAATCCGGACGAAAGCGCGCCAATCCAAACTGCACCGGAGACGAGCAAAAATACTACCGCTCCGGAAGTCATCACTTACCCGATTCCCGATCAAGAAGGCGGCACGGCGCCGGAACCCGTTCCGATCGTCGTGCCGATCAAACCCGGCCGCATTGCGCTGTTGCTGCCGCTCAAATCGGCGACATTCGGCCGCGCCGCCGACGCGGTAAAAGAGGGTTTCTTCGCTGCATCGCAAGTAGCCGGCGCCGAGCCGAGTTTACCAATCGAAGTTTATGACAGCGAAGAAGGCAGCAAAAATCTGCTGCCTATTTACGACCGTATTCTCG
>JANOGO010000320.1:0-6593 GCA_031406045.1 Pseudomonadota bacterium | reverse complement strand
CCACGAAAGACAACAGTGGAAAAAAGACTGCGGATCGTTTCATACTTTCTCCTCTCAAATTAGTTTGCTCCGCCTCGAACGAATGGCACGATCCGCTGCATTCTACATGCGAATAGTCACCTTACCCGTATGCACCGCACTTTCGAGATAACGATAGGCCGCGCCCGCCTCTTCAAATCCGAAGCTACGGCCGATAGCGGGACGCATTTTGTTGACCTCGATGGCGCGATTCATCTCTTCGAACATTGCGCGCGAGCCGACGTAGATGCCTTGTACGCGAATATGTCGGCGCAAAATCGCGGCGGTATTAATCTCGCCGCTGGTGCCGGCAATCACACCGATCAGCGCAACGGTACCGCCGAGGCGCGCGGCGTTGATGGATTTTGAAAGCGTACCGCTGCCGCCGATTTCGATGACGATGTCCGCGCCGCGGCCATTGGTGCGCTCGATCACCGCCTTGTCCCAATCAGGCGTTGTTTTGTAGTTGATAGTTTCGTCGGCGCCTAGCTGTTTGGCAATCGCGAGTTTTTCGTCTGAGCTCGATGTGACGATTACCTTCGCACCATTCATTTTCGCAAATGCCAGCGCGATCATCGACACGCCGCCGGTGCCTAGGCAGACCACCGTGTCGCCTGCTTTCATGCCGCCTTGGCGTATCAATGCGTTCCACGCGGTGACCGCCGCGCACGGCAAGCTCGCGGCTTCATCGTCGGTGAGGTGGGCGGGCACCTTCACTGCGCCCTGCTCCGACAACACGACGTATTCCGCCAGCATACCGTCAATGGCGCCACCCAGTGCACTCAGCGGCGCCTCGATTGGAATATCGCCGCCAAGCCACGCTTGCATAAATGCGCCGGCCACGCGATCGCCGACTTTTACACGCGAAACCCCCGCGCCGATTTCGATCACTTCGCCGACGCCGTCGGACAGTGGAATTCGCCCGGCCGGTGGCGGCGCGCCGTAGCCGCCTTTAGCCACCAATAGATCGCGATAATTAAGCGAACAGGCTTTCATTTTTAGTAACACTTGGCCGGGGCCGGGTTTGGGATCGGCGCGCTCGGCACGAATAACGTTGTCGAGGCCGCCACGGTTTTGTAGTTCGTAGAGTTTCATTTTTCCAGTCTCTTGCTGATAAGTGAATTGACAACCAACTTGTCATTCCCGCGCAGGCGGGAATCCATTTGGCGTTCCGGATTCCAACGTCAACATGGATTCCCGCCTACGCGGGAATGACACATGTTATGCGGCCGCGTGAACTTCACCAAGCAGCGGTCCAAGATTTCCTTGGAGATCAAACTTCACATCACGTGGAAGTTCAGCAATCTCGAATCGTTCCGGCTGGCGTTGAACTTCATCGATCAGCGCTTGGGACACTTCAATCTCACCGAGATGCAAGGTGTTGCGAATACGCACGATGCGACAATCCGCCGGGTCCACGCGCACGACGGTTTTCACAGCGAGCGCAATCGCATCGTGATCGTTATTCATGATGATCGGGATCGCACCACCATCGAGATTCATCGACGTGATCACATTGGCATAAGTCGACGCGACGTCTAATTCTTTAAACAAACGCATCGTGATGACATCGGCGGAACCTAGGCCCGTGGCATTGCCTTGACTCACGCGCGTCAACCCGAGCACGACGATTTTTTTGACGCGCGGCGTATCTTGCCACTTCACGTTGCGGCGATTGCGGCCGGTGATATTCGGATCGAAGCCCGCGCCGGAAATATTCTTGCCCATTTCGTCGATGATCAGCACGTCAATGTCGTCGAAAAATAATTGCGGCATTTGGCGCTTTGCCATCGCTTGTAATTCCGGCTCGCGCGTCTTCAGATGTTGCGCAGGGACGATCTCGATATGGGCTGTTTCGTCATACGCGTTTTCAACGATGCCGACGCCGAACAACACGTTGCGCTGCGAAATATTTACTTCGCGAACCTGCGGCAGCAGATCGGGAAATCGATCCATGCCGTGGGTGTGATGGATTGCCGCGCCGGTAATTTTGCCGATGCCGATCGCGAGCATTTTTGTGAGCCCACTTTCGGTCGCGCCGCGAAATCCGGTGTGCGGTTTAATGCGATTGATCACGACGATCGCTTCGGCTTCGCTCGCAAACTTATCCATGTGCACCGGCGTGCCGTCGGCAAGATGACCGACGATAACCGTTTCCATCGTCGCGCGAATTGGCACGCCGGTAGAGGCTTCGGTAATGCCGTAAGTCTCCAAAACTTTTTTCTGGCCCTCGGCGGTAGCGGCGCCGTGGCTGCCCATGCAAGGAAAGATGAAGGGTTTTGCGCCCAGCGCTTTCAACTCGGCAATCACCGCAATTGCGATCGTCGCGATATTCGCGATGCCGCGGCTGCCGCAACCCACCGCGATCATCTGGCCGGGCTTTATCTTTTCGCGAATTTCCGGCCGCAGAAACTCGTAACGAATCGCACTCGGAATATCGGCCAATTTCGCGGTGTCGAATTTTTGTCGTACGCGTGCCATCGGCGGCAACGGTACATCGAGGCCGCCTGCGATGTTCACTTCGATTTTTTCGGGGATCATGGGCAAACCTTTATACGCGACGACTAACGTCAATTTGACATTATCTAACTTTTGGCGCGAAAGGCAATCGCAGTCGTGTTTACCATAGGGCAATGTCTGAAGAGCAGCATGGATGCTAGCTTTCAGGCCATTGTGTTTATTTGAAATCCCGGGTTACGGCGCGTTGCGCCTTCACCCAGGCTACATTATTTTTTCGTTCGTATTGGCCAAGATATTATCAGCGCCAACAATCAGCGACTTGAAATTTACGGAGCGCTGATAGTCCGGCCGCGGATTGGGCACTGCGTTCGGCTTATTCGCTACTTGGTTGTAAACCACGTAAACATGCCAGCGATCGTGGCGCGACAAATTGTGGCCGGACGCATGCAAAATGTTGCAATGGAAAAACACCACGGTTCCAGGTTTACCGGTAATCGCGGCGGGCTCGGGGCTCTGTTTCATGATGCCGAGCAACTGCTCTTTCGGCACAACCCAGAGGCGATACGACGTGGTCTGATCGTCCATCTCCGATTCCAAATTGCCGAGCTTGTGACTGCCGGGAAGAAAATACAGGCAACCATTCAATTCCGTCGGCTCGTCGAGCATGATAAGCGCCGTCGTCAGCGACGGCTCGGGCACGCCGTCGCGCCGCCATGAACCGTAATCTTGATGCCATTGCCAGACGGAACCGTCGATCGCACTTTTCTGATTGCATTTGGTGTGAAAAACATAAAGCGCGTCATCGGCGAGCAATTGTTGCGCCGGCGCGAGCAAGCGCGGCGAGCGCGCAGCGGGATGAAATACCGGCGACGCGGTCGGGCCGTCGGCTTCATGGACGCGATAAATCGTTTTCGCGACATTGCTGCCACGCTCACGCACTAGGTGATCGGTGTCGATTTGTTGAATGCGCTGCAAGTCGGCCTTCATTGCCTCGACTTCGCGCGCGGAAAAAAGCTCGGGCAAAACTAGATAGCCGTCGCGTTCGTAGCACGCTAATTGATCGTTGGACAGTTGCATGATTGATCGTAGTTCATAAAAAAATATCCTTCAATGGCGAGTGCATTCATGCACATGAAGCCGCGATCCTTGGCCGATTTCGCTCAGTTCGTCGTCGTTAATTATAAAACTGTTCAAGCGCATGGTTTGATAGCGATCAAAATATTTGTTGAGTTCTTTTTCGATGCCGCGATCAAACTCAGGCTTAACGACGTGGGTATTGCCGCGCGTGACTTTTACAATCTTGCCATTTTTTGCGACCAGTTCGCCGTCCTTGAAAACGTGAGTCGGCGTAGCGAACATTTGTTCACGATCGGCCAAATCTTCGTAGACCGTGATGTCGGCGGCTGCGCCTGGCCCTAAATGGCCGCGATCGCCAAGGCCCAATATCCGCGCGGGTCCCGCGCGAGTCATGATGGCGATTTCATAGAGCGAATATTCGCGATTGATCGATGCCAATGTACTCAGTGCGGCCGCTTCCGGGTTGAGCCGAGCGAGCTGCTCGTTGCGGAAAGTTTTATCCATTAGCAATTTAATCAAATGCGGATAACTAGTAAACGGCGCGCCGTTGGGGTGATCGGTCGTGAGAAAAATCCGCCACGGATCGTTGACCAGTAAAAATATTTCCAGGCCGATTGCCCACTGCAGCGCGTTGACGAAATTTTTGTCGCGATAACGAAACGGCACGACGCCGCAACCGGCATCGCATTCGATATCCATCACAACGAATTTTTTTGGGCTGGCGAATCCGGCGTTGCGATGCTGTGCCATGCTGTCGCCCGACGCCGTCACGGTTTGGCCGAACAAAATTTGGCCGACGTCGGCGCTGACGTTTTTATTCGAGTTGATTGCTTCCGCAATGCGCGCCGCACCCGAGGAAAATTTGCGATCGCCTTCGGTGCCGTAAGAGTGAAATTGGATGTGCGTCAGATGAATCGGCAAACCTTCCGCTGCTTTGATCGTCTCAAGCGTGGTGTCGACGTTACCGGGCACGCCGAGATTGCTTGCATGCACATGCAGCGGATGCGGAACTTGCAAATCTTGCAACGCCTGCGCCAAAGTTTTCAGAATTTGCCGTGGCGTTTGGCGATAGTGAATATGCTCTTCGTCAAGATCGAGTTTGCGCTGATTGAATTTAAATGCGCTGATGCCGCCGGGATTGACCACTTTGATCGCCATGCATTGCGCGGCATGCAAAGTCCACGCGACGTAATCATTGATCGCTTTCTGATCGCGCTTCGCGGCCATCATGCGCAGCAAAAAATCGTCGGAGCCGAGCATTGCATAGCCGCCGCGATCGATGATCGGCGTGTCGGCCATTTCCAGATGCGCTTGGCGTGCGTTCACCGGCAGCAACGCCGGCTCGAAGCATGTTGTGTAACCCATCTCCGTGTAACGATAGCCGGTCGCCAACGTGCCGGGCGCGGCATGGCCGGCGCTGCTGCGCGTGAGTTCCGTGCGCGCAAGCGGATCGGCGCGATGATCTTCCGGCAGCATGGCGCGAGCGATATTGACTTTGCCGCCGCCGATGTGCGTATGCATATCTATGGCGCCGGCAATGACGATTTTTCCAGCAAGGTCGAAGGTTTGATCGATGCGCTCGTGGCTCGGCGGTGCGGCGACGATCCGGCCGTCGCGCACAAATAAGTCGCGCAATTCGCCATTCACGCCGCGGGCAGGGTCGAAGACCTTGCCGCACGCAAATTTGATCAACATGGGGAAAAGTAAATTTTCATTGCCGTTAGTTTAACGGTTTTAGCGACGACTGACGAACGGCGAAATTAGGTTCGGGCATTCGATTGAATGCCCGATGCTTTAGATCAAATTATTTCGTTGCCGGGAGAGGCCCGTGGATATTGCCTCACAGGCCATGCCGCGCCAGGAAGCTTATTGGTAAAAGATGCTGGCGCGGGTCTTAATTTAGAGCTAAGCGTTTTCCGACGACTCGTCGCGACCGAGCCGATGAATCGTTCCGGTTTCCGACAAAAAGCGCGGGTGCTCCTTAACCTGCACGCGGCGCGGTTCGCGCAAGCGCACCAAAACGCTGGGGAACACCCAATAAAAAATGAGCCAAACTGAAATAAAACCGAGCAGAAGCGAAGAAGTATCCATCTACGAAGGATAGCCAAATTCCGCTCCGGACTTTGTAAACTTCTGTGAACTCGAGTGGCGAGTCGGATTGATGCCTTGTTGTCATTCCCGCTTTCGCGGGAATGACGCCGGTCGTGACCTAGTCCAACGTCAGTTTCAATGTCCCGAGGCAGCCATAGATAGTTTTTTCTAGTTCTTCTTCACCCGGCGAGGGTATTAAAAGATTTAGCACCGTTACCACGTTGTTGATGATGGTCACATACATGAACCCTTTAAATTGCTCGGCGCCTGCCTTGCCGGACCAAACGATTTTCTTGTATGCGCTGTTGCCAATGGTTTCCCCAGTCACCGCGCTTTTCTTGAAGTCGGCACGGCGGCTTTCAATGCCGGTAATATAGCGCGTGATATAAAGCTCTTTTGCCTCATCCTGAAATTCCGGTTTGAGGAGCGAAAAATCATCTTTAGTGTAGTTGAAACTTAGCTGGATGATCGCCGCTGATTCACTTTCCAATTTGTCTTCACGAAAGGTGTAGGTAATGCCGTTTTGCGCGGTGCGGGCGCGCAATTCGACAAAGCCGTTGGGCGGTTGAAACGCAAATTGTTCATACGATCCTTCCGGCTGACATTCCGCCGCAAGTGCATTTGATGACATTACCGCCGCCAGGCAGGCGGTGCTAAATATTTTATTGATCATAATTTCCTCGGACAGAATTTGAATTGTCGGTTGCCGCAATCTTGGACTGCACAGTCTAACGGAAGGTTCCCCGCCGTTTTACTCGCTTAAAAATTAGGCGTAAAATTCGAGTCCTTCCCCAAAAAAAACATTCATGCAAATCGGCCCGTACCTACTGAAGAATAATATTGTCGTTGCGCCGATGGCCGGCGTGACCGATCGCCCGTTTCGTCAACTGTGTAAAGTCATGGGCGCAGGCATGGCGGTTTCAGAAATGGTCGCATCGAATTCATTG
>JANOGO010000289.1:0-6356 GCA_031406045.1 Pseudomonadota bacterium | reverse complement strand
AACGCCGAGTTTTTCCGCGGCCATTTTGGTGCCGGTCACGCGATTGGTGATTTTTTGGAATGCGACATCGCGCGCCATATCGGGCGAACCGTGGTTCGGTTTCACGTCGATACTGAATGGCGAAAAACCGCAATCGTCGGTTGAGCCTAAGCGTTCTTTTGGAATGTAATTCGCCGCTGCAACCAACTGATCGCAAATTTCTTGCGCCGATTCGGCGCGTGGGCTTTGCGTGGTGATCACGCCGATGTAGTTGGTCTGCGCGACACCGTTGGCGTCGTCGCGGCTGTGTTTGCCGATCAGCTTATAAACCGATTCGCGATCGCGCTCGCTGGCTAACTGAATTAAAAAATAACCGGCGTTCATTTTGAACATGCTGGGCAATAAATCCGAGTAGGGCACGTCGGCGCTGTGCACCGAATCGCAATCGCCGCCGGGACAAGTGTGGATGCCGATACTCTGGCGTTCTGCCGCGCTGAAGCGATCGATCACGCGGTTATTAAGCTCGACGAATTGGCCCAGCATATTTCTCCCGGTCCACGGATTGCGCGGATCGTTGCGACAGGCGAGCCGCCCTTCGGTGAAGTCGATCGATACGCGCGCCGCGCCGGCAGCGAAGGCTTGGCGAATATCTTTTTCACATTCGTTGACTAAATCTTCCAAAAACTTTTCGCGCGGATAGCCGGGTACTTCTTTGTCCAGTGGATAAAGCAGCGCCAGCATCGACGGCGCGATCACCGCTTGCTTCATCGGCTTTTTTGCCAGCTTGATGGATTTTTTCAGCAGATCGGACGCGAAGGTTTTGTAGCGGAACGGCCCGCCCGTTAAGCGCGGTAATTGGCGATGATGGCCATCGGCGAAGATGGCAAAGTATTGCCCGTCGCCGGCGAGATTGGCGGCGAGTCCGGTGCCGGCGAGCGTGTCGGTGAGCGGGTACGTGGCGAAGCTGGAAATGCGCTGCTCGCCGTCGGAAATAATCGGCGAGCCGGTCGCTTCAAAGCGCGTGATGGAATCCGTGGCGGCGCTGTCTTGTTCGGCGGCTAAAGCGTCGAAGCTGATTTTCCCTGCGTCATAATCTTTGTACGCCGTTTGTAGTTTCATCGGCCGCGGCAGCGAGCCGACCGGCTCCGTGGGAATGCCGGTGTGGGTCCTTGGGTCGTAAGTCATGCGAATTTCCTCCATCTGTTTTTCTCAACGAGGTGCGCTGAGCGGTTGTGTGGAACGGTAGTGATGTCCGTTTTGGATTGTTCGGCTCTAGGTCGTTGCCGAAAATTCTGATCGATGACCCCGGCCTAAGCGGGGTTCTCATTGGGATGGGGCGTTTGTAAATCAAGCGTATGCTTGTTACGGCGCGTGGTCAAATCCTTGCGCGACTACGCCAAGATCCGCACCCTGCTTGGTTCTATAAGCATGCCATGCCGGGAGGCAGTATTTAAGCGCGTCGTGGCGATGCCGTATAGAGCGCTTCAATTCGGTTGACGGCAGCGGCACCGAGGGAGTAGCGTAAGGCCACTGAATCGTTTCAATCCTCAACCGCGAGGTCCCGTTATGCCGGAACTAGTGATGCACTCCCAAGCCGATTTTCGCGCCGGCGAGATGACGCGCGCCGTTGCCGATTTGATCGCCTACGGCTCGATTGAGATGAGCGCGCATCGCCCGGAGGATGCGCGCGACATCGCCGCGTTGCTGCCGGTCGGCACGCGCGTGTACGTCAATCACTTACCGCGCCACACATTGGCCGATTCATTAACGGCGCTGCGCGCGGTGCGCGATGTTGGGCTCGAACCGGTTCCTCACATGGCGGCGCGGCGCATCGCGTCGCGTGCAGAAGCGCACACGTTTCTGAAGCAAGCGGTGAAACAAGCGGGCGTGCGCGAAGTGTTGTTGATCGGCGGCGATGAAACGCAGCCGCTCGGGCCGTACGCCGATAGCCTCGCGCTGTTGCGCGACGGCCTGCTCGCCGAATGCGGCGTGCACGAGGTGGGCATTGCCGGTTACCCGGAAGGCCATCCGCGTATTTCGCAAGCGGCGCTGATTGCGTCAATGCACGAAAAATTAGATCTCGCCACGCAGCAAAGTTTAGGCAGTTATGTGTTGACGCAGTTTTCCTTTGCGCCCGGACGCGTCGTGGAATATTGCACGGAATTAGCGCGCGGCTTTCCCGGATTGTCCGTCTACCTCGGCATCGCCGGTCCGACCGATGCGCTCGCGCTATTGCGTTACGCGCAGCGCTGCGGCGTCAGCGCGTCGCTGCGCGCGCTGCGCGATCAAGGTTTCGGCGCCGCGCAGCGCGTGATACACACCGATCCGCGCGAGCAATTGGTCGCGTTCGCTCACTATTGCCTCGGGCAAACAACGTGCAATGTCGTCGGCGCTCATGTTTACAGCTTTGGTGGCGCGGCAGCGACGGCGGCGTGGATGAATCAGACCATTTCATTTCGCGGCGCGCGCGCTCCGGAATAGGCCACGAGCAACGCTGGCTAATTTGAACTGGGATATTTTTTGCCGCGTTGTCGATAACTATGGCGACGTCGGCGTATGTTGGCGTCTCGCGCGGCAACTGGTCGCGGAACATGATCTCGCCGTGCGATTGTGGGTGGACGATCTGGCGGCGTTCGCGCGCTTGAGTTCGGCCATTGATTTATTGCGCGATACCCAATCGCTTGCTGGTGTCGAGGTTCGTCGCTGGCGCGAGCCGTTTGCCGATGTCGCGCCCGGTGATGTGGTCGTTGAAGCGTTTGCCTGCGAGATTCCGGATCGGTTTAAAGAAGCGATGGCGGCAAAATCGCTAACGTCCGCGTGGATTAATTTAGAGTATCTTTCCGCCGAAAAATGGGTGAGCGGCACTCACGGTTTGCCGTCACCGCAACCTAAGCTGACCAAGTATTTCTTTTTCCCCGGCTTTGTTCCGCAGACCGGTGGATTGTTACGTGAGCGTGGGCTGCTCGACCAACGCGATCGTTTCCGGCGCGATTCAACCGCCATGCAGGTGTTTTGGAAAAGTTTGGGGTTAGCGTTGCCGCAAAAAAATGAATTGCGCGTCAGCCTTTTTTGTTATGAAAATCCTGCTTTGAATCAGCTCCTGCAACAATGGTCCGAGGCGGATGTTCCGGTAACTTGCCTCGTACCGGCGGGTGTTGCGGCAAATGCGCTGAACTTTTTTTTCGGCGCGCCGCCGGAAGCGAATCAAACATTCAGTCGCGGCAACCTTACCGCGCGGATCATTCCCTTTCTTGAACATGAGCGCTACGATCAGCTGCTCTGGGCGTGCGATGTGAATTTTGTTCGAGGCGAAGATTCGTTCGTGCGCGCGCAATGGGCGGCGCGGCTGTTTGTTTGGCAAATTTATCCGCAGCAAGACGACGCCCATCGCATGAAGCTCGACGCATTTTTAGATTTGTTTTGTGCCGGCTCGGATGCCGATTATGCATGCCGTGTGCGTTCATTTTGGCATGGCTGGAATGGCGCTGGCCTCAGCGGCACTGCTTGGCAAGAGTTCATGGAGAGCCGCACCGATATTGCCTCTCAGGTCAATCGCTGGTCGGCGAAATTGGCGCAGCAGACCGATCTTGCCTCAGCCCTAATCGATTTTACAAACGATCTGCTAAAATGCCGGGTTTCCACTTAGCATCCCGAGATTCCGATGAAACAGGCACAAGAACTTCGCTCCGGCAACGTCATCATGGTCGGCAAAGACCCGATGGTCATCCTAAAAGCCGAATATAGCAAAGGCGGGCGCAGTTCCGCTGTGGTCAAAATGAAGCTGAAGAACTTGCTCTCCGGTTCCGGCATGGAAACCGTTTATAAGGCCGACGACAAGCTCGAGTTGTTGACGCTCGAGCGCAAAGACGTCACCTATTCCTACTTCGGTGATCCAATGTATGTGTTCATGGACGGCGATTACAACCAATACGAAATCGAAAAAGACAGCATGGGCGCGGCGTTGGATTACCTCGAAGAAGGCTTGCCGTGCGGCGTGGTGTTCTACGAAGGCCGCGCGATTTCCATCGAGTTGCCGAGTTCGGTCGTGCGCGAAATTATTTACACCGAGCCCGCGATTCGCGGCGACACGTCGGGCAAAGTGCTCAAGCCCGCGTCGATTTCCACCGGCTTAAATGTGCCGGTGCCGCTATTTTGCGAAACCGGCGATCGTATTGAGATCGATACCGCGGCCGGGGAATATAAGCGCCGCATTACGGGTTAATTTTACGTTGCTGGTCATTGCGAGGAGCGCTTTTTGCGACGAAGCAATCTCGTACTTCGCCGCCGAAAAAACGAGATTGCTTCGTCGCTGCGCTCCTTTCCATTAACCCGATTTGACCGATGCGCGTTTTAAAAACCACTTGCCCCTCACCCCCACCCCTCTCCCCAAAGGGGCGAGGGGACGATACTCCCTCTCCCGCTTTGCGGGAAAGGTTGGGGTGGGGTGGCCTAAGGCCATGAGGGTCGGCCCCGGTTTGAGACCTGAGCGGTTCATGATACCTGGGCAGTATCGGCCGCGCCGATACAGGCAGCTCGCAATGACATAAAAAAAGGGGCGTATTCGCGCCCCGTTTTCTTTACTGCGAAAGCCCTGATTACTCGGCTTTCGGTAGACGCGTACCTTGGTAGAAAAAAATCTGCCACACGCCGCCGCGTTTCGCATAAACCGCAGCATAACGCAGATCGAATTTCGCTTCCTTGCCCTTCATGGTTAGCTCAACGTGGCCGATGGCTGTCGCGATCACCACGCTGCCGACTTGCTGAATCTTTTCACCCTCGCGATCGAATTTGGTGATCTTGAGATCACCGGACGTGAAGCTTTCGATCACTTTGGCCTTGGTATCGGAAATGCCGGACGAATGTACATACTCCAACTCGTCCGCAAATATTTTTTGTAGCGGCGCGGCGTTGCCGGAAAGATAAGCCGCGATGCGCTCACTTTCCGTTGCCTTGATGTCGTCGGCGATGCCGGCGCGGGCGGGTGCCGCGACGATCAATGAAAATACGAAAGCTGCAAAAATCGCGTGTAGAAATGAACGCATAAAATCTCCTCTTCAAGTTTGACGCCGCGCGGGCGGGGAATTTGTTATTAACAACCAACGATCGCAATTGTCGCACGGCACGAGTTTCGAATAAAGGCATGCCGGAGAACCGCACCCCGCTTGCCGTTCCAGCATGGTGTGACGGAAAGGCAAGCAGCATAAGCCTCTTCGGGCAGGTCATGCATGAAGTGCTTCCAATGCTTTGAAATCGAATTCAACACCGTGGCCGGAGCGCTCCGGCGCCAGCGCGAAGCCTTCTTCGATGCGCAGCGGATTTTTGACGTATCGATCCAAGCCGAATCCGTGCGCTTCGAGATAGGAGCGATTCGGCGCTGCGGCAAGACATTGCACCGTAATATCGTGCGCACCGTGGGACGTTACCGGCAAGTTGTAAGCTTCGGCGAGATGAGCGACTTTCATGAACACCGTAACGCCGCCGCAATTGGTGACATCAGGCTCGGGAAACGTCACCGCACCCGCCGCGATAAAGTTTTTGAAATCGTACAAGCTGTGAAAATTCTCGCCGGTCGCGATGGGATGGCCGCCTTCTTTGACGATGCGCGCATGGCCGGCGATGTCGTCCGGAATGGTCGGCTCTTCCAGCCAGACCAAGCCGAATTCCTGCAACGAACGCGCCGCGCGAATCGCTTGATCCACCGTCCAGCGCATATTCGCATCGGCCATTAATGGAAAATCCGCGCCGAGATGCTCGCGCATTTTTTTCACGCGCTCGATATCTTCGCTTAATTTGTCGCGGCCGACTTTCATTTTGATGGCGCGAAAACCATGGGCCTGAAAATCGTCCGCCTGGCGCAACAATTTATCCAGCGGAAATTGTAAATCGATGCCGCCGGCGTAGCACGGCACGCGCGGATCGTAACCGCCGAGCAAGCGCCACAACGGCTTATTCGCTTTCTTTGCTGCGAGATCCCACAACGCCATATCGATCGCCGAAATCGCAAAGCTCGCCGAACCACCGCGGCCGCTATAGTGAATCGCCCACCACATTTTTTGCCACAGCGCTTCGATACGATCCGGTTCTTGGCCGATCAACACCGGCGTGAGATAGCGATCGATCAACGCGTACGCGCCAGCGCCGCCGGTGCCGGGCGTGAACGTGTAGCCCATGCCTTCCGCGCCGTCACTATCGCGCACGCACGCGGTGATCAATTCGAAATGACTCATATCGCCGTGCATGCTGTCGGAGAGCACGTCGGGCAATGGGATGCGGTAAAAATCTGCTTGGATTGAGGCGATCGTCGTCATGGGTGAATTGTAAATTATCAGTTCGAAAATTGAAATTGCTTACGGGTAGGTTGGGGTGAGGCACGAACC
>JANOGO010000273.1:0-28785 GCA_031406045.1 Pseudomonadota bacterium | reverse complement strand
GTGCAGGTGCCGCCGTTCGATGTGAAGGAACGTTGGGTGAAATCGATCAATGGCGTCGAGCAACCGACTTATCTGGATTGGATGAAATCCTGCTATTTAATTTCGGCGACTAACCTACCCTGCTTGTCGATACCCGCTGGGTTCACGGACGATGGATTACCGATTGGATTGCAGATCGTCGGCAAACACAACGCCGATTTTAGTGTGCTGCAATTGGCTTACGCGTTTGAGCAGGCGACGAAGTTTGCGTTACACCGGCCAGCGATTTGCACATAACCCCGACTCCGAACAAAGCCGTTAGTCCCACGTGCCTTGGGGCACGGGAATTCATGTTGAACAGCAAATGCGAAATAGGTTCCCGCTGGCGCCCTCCCTCGAGTTAACTAGTAGCGGGGAGAATGATAGCGCGGGTTAATTGTAGAATTTTCGACTTGATCCGAGATACAGTGTGGGAGTTGGTCGAGAGTTGCGCTCCGTATAGGGCAGGAGTCGGCCAACGGTTGACACTCCTTTGGAAAAAGATATAATTTTTATATCTTTTTCCAAAGGAGTGTCCCATGGCTGCAATCGACAAACCGAATCAACTATTGTTTCGCTTCCGACCATCGGATTCTCCCAATGGCATTAGCCGTGCGACTATGGCGCAGTTGGCCGAGTATCTGGGCTATAACGAAACCCAAGTGATGCATTTCGCGCTGAAGCGCTTGGCGCAAGAGGTCTTGCCTGCTTATGAGCGCGACGACGGGCCCGTGAGTGCAGCAACGCTCAAGGCCCTCAAGAAACGCGAACCACAAGACCGCCAAAAAATAATTGCATCGAGTCTGTTTCGATCGTGATTCATGACTGGCCGCAGCCCTTGGCGGGCGACATCGTCTGGTGTTATTTTCCACAGGATCTAGCCGTGACACCAGCGGACAAACCCCGGCCTGGTTTGATACTGGAGGTGTATAGCGATCGCGCGCCGCTATACGACGTGTTGGTGGCCTACGGCACCAGCCAGAAAGTGACGCAACTCTATAGCGGCGAATTCGCCATCACGGCGCAGGACGGCGCTGCCTTTCATATCGCCGGACTGAGTTACCCCACAAAATTTAATCTAAAGCGGCGCATAGAATTGCCCTTTAATGGAATCTACTTTGAGGTGCCACATGGCGCCCCATTTGGGCAAAGCCCAAAGCTCGGTACCTTACATCCCAGTCTGATGCGACGTGTTGGCGCCGCCTGGGCGGCTGTTCAGTAAACCTATGACGAATAGCCCTCCGGTCTTTTGCTGCACATTCTGGCTACATTCAATCCACTGATCATGATCAACAGCGTGCGACGACCTTCTAGGAAATGGGTATATGCAGAGTAAAAGAACGCTGGGTAAAATCCATCAACGGAATCGAGCAGCCGACGTATTTGGATTGGATGAAATCCTGCTACTTGATTTCCGCGACCACCCTGCCCTGCTTATCGATTCCCGCTGGCTTCACCGACGATGGCCTGCCGATTGGTTTACAAATTGTCGGTAAACACAATGCGGATTTTAGTGTGTTGCAATTGGGTTATGGGTTTGAGCAAGCGACGGGATTTGGACTACAACGTCCGGCGATTTGCGCCTAGCTTAAATTCTCCAAATGCGTTCGGCCGATTGCTGGCTGGCGCACCGGACAATGAAACTTCAAATTTGCAGCGTCAAGGCGCCATTGAATCCTGGTAGCCTAATTTCGTATGCCAACGCGATTCTTCGCTTGGCGTGTGTAAATTTCTCTACTGGCAGCGTCTCTAAAAACGCGCTACACACGACGGAGCATGTTGCTCTTGAAGTTACGCATGGCAATACCAAAAAATCCAATCAATGTCATTTTGCAAATCAATCAACGCTGCGCATTTTCTTAACTTGTAACTAGACACGATTTGCGGACCGAAAATGCATTCCCATCGCGCGAAACATTGTCATCGCAGTCTCGAACTGTTCCTCCGACCCTCGTTTCTGGCCTACTTTCGTCGAAAGTGCAAAATGACACTGCGCTTCTAGCGGCCTCATGCCGAGGTCTTGCGCGAGCCAGAGAGCCTTTTGATAGCTTTCTCGAGCATAATCCGCTTTCGCGCCGGGCTCGTAAGTCTGAATATTTGCCAACATAAAGTGGGCGCGCGCTTCGTCACCTCGCTGTCCGAGATCGTGTGCAAGGTCCAGCGCTCGCTGTCCGGTCGCTAGTGCTTCGTCAATGCGTCCGACGCGGCCATAGGCATCCCCTAGAATGGCAAGGACTTGCGGCGCGAACGCCAGGATTCTCTTCGCCTCGGCAAACCGCGAGGCACGTTCGCAAAGTGAAATCGCGTCGTCAAGTTGGCCCGACACGCTTAGAACTTCCCCGCCGCACCAGGTCATGGCTAATTGCAGGAAGGGCAAGTCCGTGTCGGCGTAGGTCTGAAGCCAGCGCTGGGCTAATTGCACAGCATGTTCCAGATTACCCTTGCGCAGGTGAACCGCTCCCAGACTGGCCTCAGTGATTGCACGCAGATAGAGCATGTCGAGCGATTGTGCGACCTCCACGCCCTGTGTCGCGTGCAGTAGGGCTGATTCAAACTCTCCCAGTTCAGCAAAACAAAGCGCCGCGTTAGACTGCGAAAAAGCATAACTGACTCGGGTGAAGCCTTCCTGCACAACGCCGTCTCCCCAAGGCCGTACTACTTGATCGTGGATCTGCGTTGGATCGAGTCCAACATCGCGCTGATAGCACGCTATCGCGGTACGAAACGCGCCGCGGAACATATGAGGAAGCCCCAAGCAGTGGCGCGCTGCGATGCGCAGCGCAGGATCGCGCAAGGACTCTGCGATTTCCACGGCGCGCTCGGCATGTTCGGCTGCCTCCGCAAGCCGGCTCATATGGCTTGCAGAAATGCTCACAGCACCATACGCCAATGTTTCGCGGCGGGGATCATCCAGGGACCTAGCAAGCGGTACTGCTTCGCGACCGAGTTCAAGCGCCCGCGCAAATTCTCCGACCGGACTGAGGCAGGTACGGACTGCTAGGCGAAGGTCCACTCCCTGCTGTAGGTTGGCTTCGTTCTGAGGTAAATGCCCGAGTACCGCGATGGCTTGCTCTATTTGCGACCAGGCTTCCCGGTTAGCGGATCGACGAATCGCTTTTTCACTAGCTTGGCGAAGGTAACTAAGCGCCTGGTCCCACGCCTCGCCGTGTAGTGCATGATAAGCAAGGCGCTCAATTTGTTCCGCCAGCCGATCCTGATAAATCCGCTCGATCGACGCCAAGATCCGCGTATGTAGCAGCTTGCGTTGCTCGCTCGGAACACTGCCATAAGCGACCTCGTACGTCAGCGCATGCTTAAAGCTGTACTCGAGGTCAGGAAACAAGCTCTTCTCGTATAGGAATTCCGCAGATCGTAACCGAGCAAGCCGCTCATGCAGAATTTCATCAGGCAACTCTAAGATTGCTTGCAATAGCCGGTAGGAAACGTCCTTTCCTATTACGGCCGCGGCTTGCAATAGGTGTTTGTCCTCGGGTATCAGGCGGTCGATACGCGCGCCGAGAATGGCCTGGATAGTGGCCGGGACGGCGATGCTCGACGGTCGCGCAGTGAGCCGGTAGGCTCCCGAGTTTCCGTACACGGCACCCGTTTCCACCAGTGCCCGAGCACTTTCTTCAAGAAAGAAAGGGTTGCCCTCGGTTCGATCGATAATTAGGCGCTGGATTGAGTGGAGTGAGGGATCGTTGCCCAGTAAGGTTTGCAGCATCGCGGAGGCACCCTCGCTCGGCAAAGGATCGACGCGAAGCTGGGTGTAGTAGGTTTTTGCGCTCCAGTGGTGTTGGTACTCGGGCCGGTAGCTGATGACTACGAGCACTCGCATAGCGGGTAGGCTGTCGACCAGGCTATCAAGGAAAGCTTGTGTCTCGTTGTCAACCCAATGGAGATCCTCGAATACGATCAGCAGCGGTTGCTCTTTACTTTCGCGGAGAATTACTGCCTTACACGCGTCCATAGTGCGTCGCCGCTTTTGCGCCGGCTCCAGCCGCTGCCATTGGCTATCTAAGATGGGCACCTCAAGCATGGACAACAGCGGCGCAACGAAAGCTTCAAACTGGCGATCGAGCGCTAAGCGCTTATCGGTGACTTTCTGCCGCAGGCTCTCGATTTCGTCACGGTCTTCAATGGCAAAATATTGCCTAAGCAGATCGACGATTGGGAGCGAAGGCGTACCGATTCCGTACGAGACCGCCCGGCAGCTCAGAACTCGCCATCCCTGGACACGCTCAACCCGCGTTAGCTCGTAAATGAAACGAGATTTACCGATGCCTGGCGCACCTACCACGGCCACAAGCTGCCCACGCATATGCTCGGCGTGAGAAAGCTGATCCCAAACAATATCCAACTCGCGCTGCCGGCCGATGAATCTCGTTAAGGCTCGGCCGCCAATCCCAAAGCCGGTTCGCTCCGGACCCTTGAGCCAATAAAGCGATCCCGCGGCACTCTGATGTTGCGCGAGTTCAAATCGTCGTTCAAGAAACGGAGCAGCCGCGGCGCTAACCAGAGCCTTGTAAGCTTGGCTTTGGCCGCCGAGTGCAGCGAGATCCATTTCCACGGCAGCTCTGTCACCTTGCTTGATGTTCGTGGAGCCGTTGATTCGATCTACCGACAATGCGGCTGAGTGAACTACGATTTTGACGGCAGGGGAGTTGGAGTCGAGTCCCTGTAGTCGTTCGCTCGCCTTGTTGATCGCGAGCGCCGCGAGCGCGGCGCCGATTGTGGCGTTATCGTCCGAATCAAGACCGAAGGTTCCGATGATCGTTGCCGCGCTGAGTTTCCGTACATGCCCGCCGAAGACTTGTATTTTGTTGATCACTATTGAGAGCATTGATGGTGAGTCTCGTGGTGCCGCTACCGTCGTAGCTGGCGCCACCAGTTCGACTCTAAGCAGCGCCAGATGCCGACGCTCGCAATGCGCATTGCGCTCATTCGCGCTGGTCGAATTCTCGACCACATTAGTTTGGGTGCCTACCATTTCCCGTCGCCGCGCATAGCCTTGACCTTGAATGAGCTGCTCTCGGTTTGGATACAAGCGGTGCTTTTCCAGCCGATAGCGCAGGCGGCTGCGCGAGATCCCAAGCGATGCGGCCGCGTGACTGATGTTCCCATTGGCATCCTGCAGCGCGCCCAAGAGTTGCTCGCGCTCCGTGTCTGCGAGCCGGTCGTCGAAACGTGACCAGCCGACGTCGGCCGCGTTTATTAAAGGTAGTCGAAGCATTGGTGCGGTGATCATCGAGTTATCCGCCAACAGCACCGCACGCTCTACAACGTTGCTCAGTTCCCGGACATTACCCGGCCAAGGGTACTGCTTCAGCGCCGTCCGAGCGTCGGAAGTAAAGTGCCTAGGCGGCACCAGTCCATAGTCTGTGCAGGCGCGCGATAAGAAGTGCTCCGCTAAGACGATGATATCGTCGGGACGTTCTCGCAGCGACGGCAGCGTGAAGGTAACCACCGCCAATCGATGATAAAGATCGGCGCGGAAGCGTTGGTTACGCACCGCTGCCGCCAAGTCTTCGTTGGATGCCGCTATGATCTGGACGTCGACGGTTTCGGCCCGCGTACTGCCGAGTCGCCGCACTGCCTGCTCTTCGATTGCTTTTAGTAGTTTGGCCTGAGACGTCTCAGGCAGTAGCGCCAACTCGTCGAGAAAGATCGTGCCTTTGTGCGCCGCGTGTAGCAAGCCTGCTTTCGCCTGTCGTGCGTCGGTGAACGCGCCGCGTTCAAAACCAAACAGCTCGGCTTCCAATAGATTTTCCGGAATCGCTGCGCAACTCACGTCGATGAACGGACCATCGCGGCGAGGGCCGTGGCGATGAAGCAATCGCGCCATTAACCCCTTGCCCGTACCTGTCTCGCCTTGAAGCAGTATCGGAGGAAGTCGATGGCCGCCGCGCCCCAAGACTAATACCTGCTCTACTTGTTGTTTCACTACCTCGATGGCGTGACTTTGACCCAGCAACTCGTCCATGAAAGTCATGATACTGATCGTACACCGATAGCGAAGGACTGTCAGCGGCAGTCGTCATTGCTGCCCGCTCAGGCCAATTGAAGTTTCCTCACGTTGCTCTAATGACGGAAGAAGTTCATTTGGTTGCCATTGGCGGATTCTCAGCTACTGGCAGTTTTCAACCACCATTTTGCCGATCCGCCGATAGTAACTCTCTGTTTTTCAATAACTAGCGAATGGCATATTTGTTGCCTTAGCTATTTAAAAGAAATTGTGCTGAGGCAAACCCTCAACTTCAGCGCACGGTGAAACTCGAGGGAATCATTTACTTGTGGAGAATAAAATGAAAACGTCATTGCAACGCGGTTGGGATCGCGCCCGGATAATTGCATGGGCAATTTGGACTTTGTCGCTGACTCTGGGCTTGCTTGTTATGAGTTCAAACCTGCAAGCTGGCGGCGAACATCAAATACTGGAGCTGCGGAACGTCACTTTGGAAGGTGGTAAGACGCTGCCGACGGCTAAGCTTTCCTACGTCACGCATGGCACGCTGAACGCGGAGAAGAGCAACGCCATTCTGGCGTCGTCATTCTTTGCCGCAGACCATCACGGATATGATTTTTTGATCGGCACCGGCAAAGCACTCGATCCCGCAAGTTACTTCATTATCGTGACCGACATGCTAGGCAACGGCCTCTCGACGTCGCCCAGCAATTCGGTGCCACCGTTCGCTGGAGCTGCCTTTCCAGAAATATCCACCCGGGACAATGTCCAGGCTAGCCATCAGCTAGTGACTGAACGGTTCGGCATTAAACGCCTTAAAGCGATTATCGGTTTTTCGATGGGCGCGCAACAAGCGTTTCAATGGGCGGTGAGCCACCCTGACTCTATGGAGGCCGTCGTCTGCTATTGCAGCTCGGCAAAGGAATATCCTCACGGTGTCGTGCGTTTGGAAGGGTTCAAGAGTGCCGTCATGGCCGACGGCGCGTTCGCTGGCGGAAACTACTCCAAGCCCCCTGTTACGGGTCTGAAAGCTGGTGGTCGGCATTGGGCAGCCTGGGGTTTCTCGCAAGAATGGTACCGACGCGAACTGTATAAGCAATTCGGTCATAAGACGATTGAGGAACATCTTCAAAAATTCTGGGAACCGTTCTTCGTCGCGCAAGATGCGAACAATCTACTCACCCAGGCAGTCACTTGGCAGAAGAATAACGTTGGAAATACATTCGGCTTCAACGGCGACCACGAGGCGGCACTTAAATCCATCAAAGCGCAGGTGCTGTACATGCCGTGTCAAACGGATCTTTATTTCCCGCCTGCGTATGCCGAGGAGGAGTCGCGCCATATTTCCAATGTAAAGTTGCTCCCAATCCCGTCAATCTGGGGGCATGTGGCGGGTCTTGGCATTAACAGCGCAGACGCAGAGTTTCTGAACGTATCCATTAAGGATTTCCTGAAATGAGCCCGGTTGGGGTGAGGTACGAACCCCAACATCAATAGTTCCCGATGCGATTTAATGTAACGGAAGCGGGTCGACAAACCATCGCAGGCCATACCGGTGTGCGATGGTTTGTTGGGGTTCGGTCCTCACCGCCAACCTACATTCGTTGCATTGCCAAGAGGCGCATGGATACTGGCTTGCAGGCCATGTCATGCCACGAACCAAGCAGGGCGCGTGTCCTGGCTATGCCATCCCGCCATTAGATGACATGCTAAATTGGGCTGCCGAGTTTCATGTCCTCCGCTACAAACTGCGATTGGCGACGCCCCGTTTAGGATGAGGAACAGATTCGGCTTCAACTCGTCGACAAACACAACGCGGATTTTGCTTTATTGCAATTGGCTTATGCTTTTGAACAGGCAACAGGGTTTGGGTTGCGGCGACGGAGGATTGGTACCTAACGTAACAACTTGTAGCCCGAGGCCACTCAGTCATTTCCGCGAAAGCGGGAATCTATTTGGCGCTCTTTAAATTTCGTCGTCCCCGCGTAGGCGGGGACTTAGTGTCGTTTAACGAAAGACGCTGGATTCCCGCCTTCGCGGGAATGACGGCGTGAATTATTTCAGGGCGACTCGTTGTCGCCGCGCTTCGTACAAACAAATCCCCGTCGCAACCGACACATTCAAACTTTCCACGCCGCCAAACATCGGAATGCGCACCGTGCGGTCGCACAGTTCCCTGGTCAAGCGACGCAAACCTTTTCCCTCCGCGCCTAGCACCAAACCGATCGGGCCACTCAGTTCGGCTTGATGTAAATCCTGCTCACCGGCTTCGTCGGCGCCGATGAACCAGATATTTCGATCTTTTAAGTCGCGAATGCTGCGCGCCAGATTCGTGACCATGAGGTACGGAATCGATTCCGCCGCGCCGGAGGCGACCTTGCTGACGATCGCCGTTATGCCGACGCTGTTGTCCTTCGGCGCGATGACTACGTGGACGCCCATCGCATCGGCAACGCGCAAACACGCACCCAGGTTATGAGGATCTTGCACGCCGTCGAGTACCAACAAAAACGGCGGCTCGGTCACTTGATCGAGAATTTCGTCGAGGTCGTGGCTGAGTGGCGTATCAAGAATATTCGCGACCACGCCTTGATGGCGCGCGCCACCGGTTAAGCCATCGAGCCGCACGCCGTCCACGCTCATCACGCGAACTTTGCGTTGCTCGGCGAATTCCAGCAGCTCGCGGCTGCGGGCATCGTTGCGCGCGGCGTCGACGTAGATTTCTTCGAACTGCGTGCTGTCCCGTCGCAGTGCGCTGCGGACGGCGTGAAAGCCATAGATGACGCGGAGTTTCGCCACGGCTAACGCTTCTTCTTGCCGCGTTGCGGAATTGACTTAGGTAGCTTCAAAGGTTTTGCTGCGGAAGATGTTTCATCAGCCAACACAAAATCGATCTTGCTGGTTTCTAAATCCACGCGCACGAGGCGCACGCGAATGCGATCGCTCAGGCGATAGCGTTTGCCGGTGCGCTCGCCAAGCAGTTGATGCTTTGCTTGATCAAAATGAAAGTAATCGCTGCCCAGTTCGCTGATGTGAACCAGGCCTTCGACGTAAAGATCCGTCAGCGCGACGAATAAACCAAAGCCGGTGACGGCGCTCACGGTACCGACAAATTCTTCGCCGACGCGATCGCGCATGTAGTAGCACTTAAGCCACGCCAACACATCGCGCGAGGCTTCGTCGGCGCGGCGTTCCGTTTGCGAACAACTGACACCGAGTTCTTTCCAATTGCCCGGTTGGTAGCGCTCGCCTTTGAGCACCGCTTTGATGGAGCGGTGAATCACTAGATCGGGGTAGCGGCGAATCGGCGAGGTGAAATGCGCATAGGCCGGATAAGCCAAGCCGAAGTGACCGAGATTATCCGGGCTGTAAACCGCTTGCATCAACGAGCGCAGCATGACCGTTTGAATCAATTGAAAGTCCGGTCGAATTTTTATCGTCGCCAGAAGCTTGGCGTAGTCGCTCGCCTTCGGCTCATCGCCTCCCGTCAGACCCAAACCGAATTCGCGCAGGAACTCGCGCAGGCTTTCGAGCTTTTCCGGATTCGGCCCAGCGTGAACGCGATATAGCGCGGGATGTTCGTTGGCCGCGAGAAAATCCGCCGCGCAAACATTCGCAGCCAACATGCATTCTTCAATCAAGCGATGGGCATCGTTGCGTACGACTGGAACGATATTGGTAATTTTGCCGTTGTCGTCAAATATCAATTGGGTTTCGGTGGTTTCAAAATCGATTGCACCACGTTTCTCGCGGGTTTTGAGCAGCACGTTGAACAGCGCATACAGCCGCTGAATAGGATCAAGCAACGACGGATATTTTTGTGCCGTCTCGCCTTTCGGACTTTCCAGCATCGCCGCAACTTCGGTATAGGTGAAGCGCGCGTGAGAATGCATCACCGCCGGATAGAATTGGTATTTTTTGACTTCGCCGGTTGGCGCGACAACCATATCGCAGGCCACGCACAAGCGATCGACCGCCGGGTTGAGAGAACACAGTCCGTTCGACAAAGCTTCCGGCAACATCGGAATTACGCGGCGCGGAAAGTACACCGATGTGCCGCGACTGCGCGCTTCGCGATCCAGCGCATCGCCCTCTAGCACGTAGTGACTGACATCGGCGATGGCAACAATCAGCCGGTAACCTTTACCTTGCTTTTCGCAATACACCGCGTCGTCAAAATCTTTCGCCGTTTCGCCGTCGATCGTTACGAGCGGCAAATCGCGCAGATCGATTCGATCCGCGGTTAAGTCTTTCTTCAAAACTTTTTTAGGTAATTTCTTTGCGATCGATTCGATCTCGGTCGACCACAAAAACGGCAGTTGATGTTTGCGTAACGCGATTTCGATTTCCATACCGGAATCGGCGTAGTTGCCGACTACTTCGACGATGCGGCCAACCGCTTCCGAGTGCAAACTCGGATGATTGATGAGTTCCACCATCACCACTTGCCCGGCTTGAGCGCCGCCTTCGGAGCCGGGCGCTATCAGAATGTCCTGACTAATTCGCTTATCTTCGGCAACGACGTAGTTCACGCCATGCTCAACAAATAATCGCCCGATAAGGCGTTGATTGACGTGTTGAAGCACTTCAACAATCGCGCCTTCCGACCGACCACGTCGATCCAGGCCGACGATGCGCACCATGACTTTATCGCCGTGTAACGCTTTGCGCATTTCCTTACCGTCGAGGAAAAGGTCGTCGCCGCCGCTCTCGCGAATCACAAATCCATAGCCATCGGGATGGCCTTGTACCGTGCCTTTTATTAAATCTAATTTATCGGGAATGCAGATCGCCTGCTTGCGATTGCGCATGATTTGGCCGTCGCGCTCCATCGCTTGCAGACGGCGATTGAACATATCTTCCTCGCCTTCGTGAATCTCGAGCAATTCGCCGAGACGCTCGCGCGACAGCGGCACGCCCTCTTTCACCAGCACATCGAGTATGAACTCGCGGCTCGGCAACGGGTTTTCATAACGGGTCTGCTCACGAGCCAAGTGGGGATCTTGATTGCGAAGCGTTGCTTTCTTCTTTGACAATGGATTGGAATCCTATAAAATTCGTTTTGGCCTTCTTGCCCAGATGGCGGAATTGGTAGACGCGCTAGGTTCAGGTCCTAGTGGTGGTAACACTGTGGGGGTTCGAGTCCCTTTCTGGGCACCATTCGAAGCGCGATAAACTTCGCATGACTTTGTCGCCAATTTGTTTTTCGCCGCTTATGTACCATTTGTACACTGCGCAGCGAAAAACAAATTCGCTTCGCGTCCTGCTCGTTTCTCGCGCTTCTCCCTCCTAAATTCCGCTTTCGAAAACCGATCTGTGATTTCACTCAAACGGATGCCGCAAAACAATCGTCTCATCACGATCCGGTCCGGTGGAAATCACGTCGATCGGCACGGCGCATACTTCTTCAATTCGTTTGAGATAATTCCGCGCATTTTCGGGCAGCTTCTCCAGCACGTTAACACCGAATGTGCTTTCCTTCCAACCCGGTAAATCTTCGTAAATCGGCTCCGCCAAAGCCAATGCTTCGGCGCCGACCGGCAATATATCGCTAACCACACCGGAGATTTTATAACCGGTACACAATCGTAGCGACTCGACACCATCAAGCACGTCGAGCTTGGTGATGCACAAGCCTGAAACGCCATTAATCTGTATCGAGCGCTTTAGCGCAGCAGCGTCGAACCAACCGACGCGGCGCGCGCGGCCTGTTGTCGCACCAAATTCATTGCCTTTGGCGGCGATATGCTTGCCCACGTCATTGATAAGTTCCGTCGGAAATGGCCCGGAACCAACGCGCGTGGTGTATGCCTTGGTGATCCCTAAGACGTAGTGCAAAGCCTGCGGTCCCACACCGCTGCCCGCCGCTGCTGCGCCAGCAACGCAATTACTCGATGTGACGAATGGATAGGTGCCATGATCGATATCCAACAGCGAGCCTTGCGCGCCTTCGAACAACAGATTTTTCCCCGCTTTACTGGCTTCATACAACAAGCGTGGCACATCGGCGATAAAAGGTTTAATTCGCCCAGCTAAGGCCAAGGTTTCGTCTAGCGTTTGCTGAAAATCGACGGTTTTCGCTTGAAAGTAATTTTTCAATACAAAGTTATGATAATCCAACACTTCGCCTAGTTTGGCGGCGAAACGTTCGCGAAAAAATAAATCCTGCAAGCGAATGCCGCGACGTGCAACCTTGTCTTCATAGGCCGGACCGATGCCGCGGCCAGTCGTGCCGATTTTCGCTTCGCCTTTTGCGGCCTCGCGGGCGACATCGAGCGCACTGTGATAGGAAAGAATCGCGGGGCAGGCTTCGGATATCTTTAATCGACCGCTAACATCCACGCCGCTGGTTTTCAGCATATCGATTTCTTCCAGCAAGGCGCTTGGCGACACCACCACGCCATTGCCGATAAAGCAATCGACATCTTGACGCAAAATGCCCGACGGAATCAGATGCAAAACGGTTTTTTTGCCGCCGATAACAAGCGTGTGGCCGGCGTTGTGTCCCCCTTGAAAACGCACGACACCGCGCGCATGATCGGTCAGCCAATCGACCAATTTTCCCTTACCTTCATCACCCCATTGGGTGCCGATCACAACTACATTCTTCGCCATCTTTTGGTCGCTTAAATTGGTTTAATTTGCCAGGTGCCGGACTTAAAAACCAGGCGCCGGTCGCAGCCTAATTCCACGGGATTCGCGGCGATTCCTGGAAGCTCGACAACGACTCGCTCGCCGTTTTTGCGCAGCGCCGCGATGAATTCTCGTAACGCGTCATTCTCGCCACCGTGCGGCGCAAGGACGCCGCGCCGCTGCGGTAATTCGCCGTTACTCAGCGCTTCGCGCAAATCCATGCTGAATCCGGTCGCCGGGCGCGCTCGTCCGAATGATTTTCCGACCTCGTCGTAGCGCCCGCCTTTAGCCACCGCATCGCGAAAACCTTGTGCGTAGGCGGCGAAAACAATACCGCTGTGATAGTGGTAACCACGCAATTCGGCTAAATCAAACGATACCGAAATTCCGCGCTCGCTAAGCATTGTGCCCAAGCGATTGAGTTCGTCAAGAGCCGCATGAATACTGGATATCGCCGGCAATTGCTGGCGCGCGCGCAACAGCGTTGCACTATCACCGTTTAGATCGGGCAACGCACAGAACGCGCGCTTTAATCGTTCATCAAATTGCGCCGTGAGTTCCGCAAGCAAACGCGCATCTTTGCTTTGCAGCGCTTGAAACAAATCCATTTCGCGCGCGACCGATTTTTCCGACTGTGCCACCAATGTGCGAAAAATTGCGACATGACCGAGATCGATCACGATATTACTCACGCCCGCGAGCGCTAACGACTCGACCATGAGATTTTGAATCTCGAAATCGCTTTCGAGTCCGGCGTGGCCGAACAATTCGGCGCCGATTTGCAACGGCTCGCGTGTGCCCATCATATTATCCGGCTTGGTTTGCAACACGCTACCGGAATAGCACAAACGGTTAACGCCCTGGTAATTCATTAAATGCGCATCGATGCGCGCGACTTGCGGCGTAATATCGGCGCGAATGCCCATGTGCCGGCCGCTCAATTCGTCGACGAGTTTGAAGGTTTTCAGATCCAGATCGTGGCCGGTGCCGGTCAGGAGCGATTCCAGATATTCCAGCAACGGCGGTTGAATCAGTTCATAGCCGTGGCTCCAGAACAAGTCGAGAATAGCACGGCGCACCTGCTCCAAGCGCCAGGAAAATGGGGGCAAGACGTCTTCGATGTACTCGGGCAGCAACCAGTTGCGATTCACGGCGTTAACTGCTCGAAGGTCGGAAGAACAGCAGGCAAAGCATGCCGGAGACGATCGAAATCAAACCAATGAATCGAATTTGACCATCGCTCATTTCGGTCAACTTTTTAAAGGTTTCTCGCCACACGCTCGGAACGGCAAAAGGCAACAAGCCTTCGATCACCATCATCAGTGCGAAGGCCATGAACCATGAATCCGTCATCAAGCGCTATTTCGTTTGGCCGGGACTCTTCAGGTATTTGAAGAATTCGGAATTGGGGTCCAGTAACAGAACATCGTTTTTACTGCGCAAGCCGGCGCGGTAAACGTCTAAGCTTCGATAAAACGCATAAAAATTGGCATCTTGATTGAACGCTTCGGCGTAGACTGCGGCCGCTTTGGCGTCGCCCTCGCCTCGCGCTTTTTGTGCTTCGCGATAGGCGCCCGCGAGGATAACTTCGCGTTTGCGTTCGGCTTCAGAACGAATTTTTTCCGACTCAGCGAAACCTTCAGAGCGTCGCTCGTTGGCTACGCGCTTACGTTCGGCTTCCATCCGCTTGTAGACTGACTCACTCACTTCTTGCTGGTAGTCAACGCGCTTGACCCGCACGTCGAGCACTTCGACACCGATACTGCGCGCGTCTTGATCGGCACGCGAACGCATCACTTCCATAATTTGATCGCGTTCACCGGAAACAACTTGATGCACCGTTCGATTGCCGAATTCAGCGCGCAAGTCGTTATTGATCGTTTGCGCTAAGCGAATTTGTGCGCGGCGCTCATCGCCGCCAACGCTGATGTAATACTGTTTGACATCGATGATCCGCCATTTGATAAATAGATCCACCAAGACGTTGATTTTTTCCTTGGTGATAAAACGTTCCGGCTCCTTTTCGTCAAGGGTTTGCACTCGGCCGTCGAAATAGCGAACGTTCTGAATCGGCGAAGGTAGTTTGAAATACCAGCCCGGGTCTTTGACCACTCGAACGATTTCACCGAGCTGAAACACAATGGCCTGCTGACGCTGATCGACGGTAAAAAAGCACAAACTACCGAGGACGATTGCGACAATTAAAGCGAGGATGAGTGCGCGGGTATTTTTCATAATATTTTTTGGTTCGCTAGTCGCAATTAACGGGCATCACGTTCGCGCGAGCGGAACGCATCGCGTCCTCGTGGCGCGGGCTCCGGCGTCGGCACGGCCTCCGGTTGGCGCGCGGCTGGATCAACGTGGGGTGTCGCATTGGCATCGTTCATTTGCATCAGCTTATCGAGCGGCAGATAAAGCAGATTCCCCGTGCCTTTTTGGTCGACCAAAACCTTGCTGGTATTGCTTAGAACCTGCTGCATCATGTCCAGATAGAGGCGTTCACGGGTAACTGCAGGCGCCTTTTGATACTCCGTCAATACCTGCTTAAAACGGCTGGCGTCACCCTCGGCGGCGGCAATAACGCGTTGCTGATAACCATTCGCCTCGGCTTTGAGTCGCGCTGCCGTGCCTTCGGCTTTCGGCAAAATATCGTTGGCGTATGCTTGCCCTTCATTGATCTGGCGTTCTTTGTCTTGATTAGCCTTGTTGGCGTCGTCGAACGCTTGCTGCACTTGCTCCGGCGGCTGTGCGTTCTGCATATTCACGCGGCTGATTTTGATACCGGATTTGTAGCGATCTAAAATAACTTGCATCAGTTTCGCCGATTGCTCCGCGATTTCCGTGCGGCCTTCGTTCAACACATAGTCCATCTTATGTTTGCCGACAACCTGGCGCGTCGCCGTCTCCGCTGCCTGACGCACCAGGTCTTCGGCATTGAGTTCGTACGATCGATTTTCAAACAAAAACGATTTCGGATCGACCAACAAATATTGAACCGCAAACTGAATGTCGATAATGTTCAAATCGTCCGTCAACATCAACGATTCTTCGATAATTTTCGACGATTTCGCATTGCCGCGAAAGCCAATATCGGCGGTGTGGACGGCCGAGACATTCACCACCTCTTTCGTTTCGATCGGCCACGGCAAATGCCAGCGCGGACCGGGATCGGTGCTTTCTTGAAACTTGCCAAAACGCAGCACAATCCCCTTACTGCTCGCATCGACGATATAAAAACCACTCGCCAGCCAGATTGCCGCCAGCACGGCCGGGATCAGCCAAGCGCCGCCCGGCAGCGAACGAATCGGCGACCCACCACCGTCGTTACCGGGGCCGTTGGACCGGCGGCCTAACAGTTCGGAAATTTTGCGGTTAAAGCGTCGAAATAACTCGTCTAAGTCCGGCGGGCCCTGATTGTTTCTTTTTCCCCATTGGGGATCGTTCTGTGCCATAGCGGTGATTTAGGTTGCGATTGAGATCATTAAGTGGGGATTTGACCGGTATTTTTCAACTCAGTGCTCGCCAATGCCGATTGGGTAGCGGTAATCGGCTTGGTGTCGTTCCGTGCAAGGTCCGCAAGCGCACCCCGTAGAAGTTCCAGACCGTCGCCGGTCAGCGCGCTCAATTTAATCACGCGAATATTACCATATTCATCGCGCTCCACACCTGGCGCCAACTCCGGAACTAGATCGATTTTGTTCCACACCATTAACTGCGGCAGGTCTTCCGCACCTATCTCTGACAATACCGCGTTGACCTCGGCGATTTGCTCGTCGCGAAAGGCATTAGCGGCGTCGACCACGTGCACCAACAGATCGGCGTGAATGGTTTCTTCCAGCGTTGCACGAAATGCGGCGACCAGCGTGTGCGGCAGATCGCGAATGAAACCAACGGTATCGGAAATGACTGCGTGCTGGGTATCGCCGAGAAAGACTTTTCGCGTTGTGGTGTCAAGCGTCGCGAACAGTTGATTTGCAACATAGGTATTGCCGCGCACGACGCGATTGAATAAGGTCGACTTACCGGCGTTGGTGTAGCCGACGATAGAAACATTGAATACGCGGTTGCGCTTGCGTGCATTGCGCTGCAAACCGCGTTGTCCCTTCAGTTTTTTAAGCTGATCTTTAAGTTTCTTGATGCGATCGCTTAGTAAGCGGCGATCCATCTCCAACTGCGTTTCGCCCGGACCGCCACGCACGCCGATACCGCCGCGTTGCCGTTCTAAGTGGGTCCAACCGCGAATCAGGCGCGTCGACTGACGCTCCATTTGCGCCAGTTCCACTTGCAGCTTGCCCTCGAAACTCTTCGCACGCTGCGCAAAAATATCGAGAATTAAACCGGTTCGATCGAGAATGCGCACGCCCACTTCGCGCTCCAAGTTTCGCTCTTGAACCGCTGTGATGTCGTGATTCATCAGAACGAATTGCGCCCCGCTTGCCTTGACGGCGAGCGCGATCTCTTCCACCTTGCCGGAACCGGCAAAGGTGGCTGAATCGGGTTTCAAGCGCTTTCCGCCTATCTCATCGACAGGCGCAAAACCCGCGCTTAACGCTAGTTCTCGAAACTCGCCTAAGTCCTCGCTGTGGCTGGATACCCCCATATCCATGCCCACCAGAACGGCTTTCACACCGTTCTTACCGTTTCCGGTCATGCAACTCCGTTAGGATTCGGGACTGGTCTCAAAGGGGATGGTGACGGGACGCGCTGGAACAACCGTAGAGATTGCGTGTTTATACACCATTTGGGTAACGGTATTTTTCAGCAGGACCACGTACTGGTCGAACGATTCGACCTGACCTTGCAGCTTAATGCCATTGACCAAATAAATCGATACGGGAACATGTTCTTTGCGTAGGATGTTCAGGAACGGGTCTTGTAATAATTGCCCTTTGCCGCTCATTTTATTCTCCAGGACTAGTTTTTGGTAAGGAGGTGACACTTTAAACCAAAATCAATCGCATTTCCATGGATTATTTTAAAGGGTGAAATTGGGGACTGAGGAAGCGCTGATTTATTTCGAGTTCTAAGCCAGGCGCCGCGAGAATTCGCAATAAATCAGTATTTCCTAGCGGCGGCGATCGCGATCGAATGGGTTTGCCCCCTGGCGAAACTCGACCCTCAAAGGGGTCCCGCTGAGCTGAAATGCCTCACGAAATCGATTTTCAAGAAATCGTTTATAGGAATCACCGATCTTGTCGACCGCCGTGCCGTGAATGATGATCAACGGCGGGTTGCTGCCGCCTTGGTGCGCATACTTCAAGCGCGGCCGGAACGGGCCGTGCTGCGGCGGCTGGTGCGCCTGGGTGGCCTTGGCCAGCACCTGGGTGAGTTTCGGCGTCGGCAGCTTCGCCATCGCCGCGGCGTAGGCTTCGTCGACCGCCTTCATGATCTGCGGAATACCGGCGCCCTGTAACGCCGAAATAAAATGTTGCCGTGCGAAGTTTAAAAAACTCAACTTGCGTTTAACTTCGACCTTAATGCGTTCGCGGCTATAGTCGTCCAAGTCGTCCCACTTGTTGATCGCGACGACCAGCGCTCGGCCTTCTTCCAAAATAAATCCGGCGATGTGGGCATCTTGGTCGCTAATTTCCTGGTGGGCATCGAGTACCAAAATCACGACGTTAGCATCGGCCACCGCTTGCAAGGTTTTGATCACGGAAAATTTTTCGACGGCTTCGAATACCTTGCCGCGCCGCCGGATGCCGGCGGTATCGATCAAAGTATATTGTTTTCCATCGCGCTCGAAATCGACGTAAATACTATCGCGCGTCGTGCCCGGTTGATCGAAAGCGATCATGCGCTCTTCGCCGAGCAAGGTATTGATCAGCGTGGATTTTCCAACGTTGGGCCGGCCGACCACGGCGATGCGTGGATGTTTGTAATCCGGCTTACCTTCTTCATCGTCAGGAAATTTTTCCAGCGCGATCTCGACTAAATCGCGCACACCTTCGCCGTGCGCCGACGAAATCGCCATTGGCGCGCCGAGTCCAAGCTCGTGAAATTCTGCGGTGACAACATCGGCATTCATGCCTTCGGTTTTATTCACCGCAAGCCATACCGGCGCACGCTCGCGGCGCAAAATTTCCGCGATGCGTCTATCTTGCGACGTTAATCCTTCGCGGCCATCGAGCAAAAAAATAATGACGTCGGCTTCGGCAATCGCTTGCAGAGTTTGCTTGGCCATTTCTTTCAGGATGCCATCCGGCGTCGCCGGCTCAAAGCCACCGGTGTCGACCACCAGAAAGTCACGATCACCGGTCTTGCCCTGGCCGTAGTGACGATCGCGCGTCAGTCCGGGAAAGTCGGCGACCAGCGCGGCGCGGCTTTGTGTCATGCGATTGAATAACGTCGATTTGCCGACATTCGGCCGGCCGACAATAACTAGGGTGGGTTTCATAAATACTTTTTAACGCTGCCCTGAGAGGCAGACTGGATGCGGCTCACAGGCCATGCATCGCCAGGAGGCACTATCCATAAGCCTCCCGGCAAGGTGATTATTTTATTGTATTGCGATGGCGTACAAATTACCTTTTTCCGTTTGCACCAATACGCCTTGCGCCGTCGCCACCGGCGCGGTGACGATCGGGCTTTTATCCGTCGCGATGCGCGCGGCGAGCTCGCCTGATTCGCGTGAAATTAAATGCACAAATCCTGCGACATCGCCGACCACAACGTAATTGCCGAACACTGCCGGGCCGGATAATTTTCGGCCCTTCAGTTTTTCTTGCTGCCACAATGCGGTGCCGCCGGTTTTCAAAAATCCCAGCACGATACCGTTCGCATCAGCGGTAAAAATAGCGCGATTATCTTTCGCCAGGCCCGTCGCGCTCGAGGCTTCCCGGTACCAATCCAAATTGCCGTTTTCGGCGTCGAAGCAGGCCACGCGGCCTTGGTACGACACGGCGCAGACGCGTTCGTCGTCCAGCAGCGGCGCGCTGGCAACGTCAGCGATGCGCTCCAGCTCGGTCGCGCCGCGCGGTTGCGATACTAAGGTTTCCCAAACCAAGCCGCCATCATCGGCTTTCGTCGCGACCAATCGGCCGCCGGGCATACCGGCGTAAACCGTACCCTTCGCGCCTACCACGGCGCCGAGATTACGCAACACTAACGGCGGGTTGGTGCGTTGCTGCAACCAGCGGCGTTTGCCATCGGCTTCATTCAAACCGACCATGCGGCCATCGACGGTGCGCACTATAACTACGTCGTTCACCGCCTGTGGCGCGACTAAAATATCGCTTGAGACCGCGCTGCGCCAATTTTGTTTTCCCGCCAAGTTTAGCGAAACCACTTCGCCTTTTCGCGTCCCAACAAACACGCCATCCTTACCTGCACCGACGCCGGTGGACAGCTCTTCCTTCAGCGCGAAGCGCCACAGATCTTTACCCGTTGCCCCGTCGACCGCGACCACTTGGCCATTCACGCCGGCGCTATAGACAACGCCATTGAGCAGCAATGGCGCAAAGCCGATCGGGCTTTGTTTACCGATATTTTTTTGCCACAAAATCTGTGCTTTTGCCGTGGCGGGAAACTCCGTCAACGGCGACATTTTTTTATCGCCGCCGCCAAACCAACTGCAGGCGCCGGTCAGCAATACCAACGCGACTAAAGCGGCTCGGCGCATCACTTCGTTTCCCCCAACGCATCGAGCTTTAACTGCAGCAATTGCTTGTCGCTCTGCGGATCGGTTTTTGCCAGCGCGGTGGCGTAGGCATTTTTCGCATCGGCCAATTTGCCTTGGGCGAATAAAATATCGCCGCGCATCGTCGCGGTAGCCGCCTCAAAACCCGCGCCGGTATTGGCGTCCAGTTGCTTGATCGCGCCATCAAAATTCTTTTCATCCGCCAATACGGCAGCCAAACGCAATCGCGCAATCGATTTCAACTCGTCTTCTTTCGAATTAGCGACGGCCCATTCAAATTGCGCTTTTGCACCCGCCAAATCGCCTTTGTCGAATGCTACTTTTGCTGCAATGAATGCCGCACGCGGCGCATATGCCGAGGTCGGATACTTGGCGGCGATTGCTTTTGCCGCGTCCACAACTTTTTTCGGATCTTTTTCATCCGCTGCTTTTTTCACCTCATCGAATAGGGTCGCCGCTTCACCGACCAAACTTTGTTGATGGCCGCGCCACCATTGAATGCCGGAAAATACGATGACGAATACCGCGATCGCGGCGATGATGGAATTGCCCCATTGTTTCCACCACTCTTTCAGTTCGTCTATTTTTTCTTGTTCTTCGAGATCATATACAGCCATGGGTGCGTCCTTGTTTGATGGATTCGATTGCTTGCGAAAGGTCTATGGTCGTCTGTTCGCCTTGCCCGCGCAAGGGTTTCAAACTTAATTTGCCGCTCGTTACTTCGTCTTCGCCGAAGATCATCGCGTAGCGCGCGGCGCTGGCGTCGGCGCGCTTGAGTTGCGATTTGAAATTTCCGCCGCCGGCATGCAGCACGATTTCGAGGCCGGCATCGCGCGCTGATTCCGCCGCACCGAATGCAGCCTGCTGCGCGCCGTCGCCTTGATGCACGACGTAAGCATCAACTGTAGGCGTCGCGGTGTTAACGTTGCTTTCTTTCATCAATTCGACAAGCCGCTCCACGCCCATCGCAAAGCCACAACCGGGCGCCGGCTTGCCGCCGAGTTGCTCGATCAAGCCATCATAGCGCCCGCCCGCGCAAATTGTGCCTTGCGAACCGAGCTTGGTCGTGACCCATTCGAACACGGTGCGATTGTAATAATCCAGGCCGCGCACTAGGCGCGGATTGATCGTGTAAACAATATTGGTGGCGCGCAACAGCGCTTGCAAGCGCTCGAAATGCTCGCGCGATTCGGCGTCAATGTAATCGAGTAACGTCGGCGCGTCAGCGATCACATTTTTTAGCGTCGGGTTTTTGCTGTCGAGAATACGCAACGGATTGGTATGCAAACGACGCGTTTCGTCTTCGCCGAATTTATCGATGTGCGCCGATAAATACTCAATCAACTTCGCGCGGTGGCTGGCGCGCGCGTCAGCGTTGCCGAGCGTATTGAGTTGCAATTCGACATCGCGCAAACCGAGTTCGCGCCACAACCGCGCCGTCAAAATAATCTGCTCGGCCTCCACATCGGGGCCGGGAAATCCCAATGCCTCGAGCCCGAACTGATGAAACTGACGGTAGCGCCCGCGCTGCGGTTTTTCGTGGCGGAACATCGGGCCCGAATACCACAAGCGTTTCGGGCCGTCGTAAAGCAGGTTATGTTCCAGCGCCGCGCGAATGGTCGACGCCGTACCTTCCGGCCGCAACGTCAAACTTTCGCCATTCAAGTTATCGACGAAGGTATACATTTCCTTTTCGACGATGTCGGTCACTTCACCTAATGAGCGCACAAACAAACCCGTCGTTTCGACTATCGGAAAGCGAATTTCTTGATAACCATATTGCCCAAACACCGCGCGGATATTGGCTTCCAGCCATGCCCATCGCGGCGTGTCGCTCGGCAGCAGATCGTTCATGCCGCGAATGGCTTGGATTTTTTCTGTCATCACACAACGCTCGGTTGTTTCGTTTTGCCATAGCGCTGTTCGACGTAGCGCTGCACAATTTGATGAAACTCCGCGGCGATGTGATCGCCTTTCAGCGTGACGGTTTTTTCGCCGTCGACGTACACGGGCGCGACCGGCAATTCGTTGGTGCCGGGCAGGCTGATGCCGATGTCGGCAAGCTTCGATTCACCGGGACCGTTCACTACACAGCCCATCACGGCAACTTTCATCGTTTCAACGCCCGGATATTGGGTTTTCCAGATCGGCATTTGGTTGCGCAAATAGGATTGAATCTGCTGCGCCAAGGTTTGAAAATAATCGCTGGTGGTGCGGCCACAACCCGGGCAGGCGCTGACCATCGGCGCGAACGAACGAAAGCCCATGGTCTGCAAAATTTCTTGCGCAACAATCACTTCTTGCGTGCGATCGCCGTTCGGTTCCGGCGTCAGTGAAACGCGAATCGTGTCGCCGATACCCTCTTGGAGAAGCACAGCCAGCGCGGCGCTTGAGGCAACGATGCCTTTTGACCCCATGCCCGCTTCGGTCAATCCAAGGTGCAACGCGTAGTCGCCACGCTGCGCCAATTCGCGATACACGGCGATTAACTCTTGCACACCGCTGACTTTGCAAGAGAGCACAATCTTGTCGGCGGATAAGCCTAATTCTTGCGCGCGCGCCGCGCTATCGATCGCGGAGCGAATCAGCGCTTCGCGCATCACCGCTGCGGCCGACAACGGAGTAGCTAACACGGCGTTTTCGTCCATCAATTGCGCCAACAGCGCCTGGTCCAAGCTACCCCAGTTAACGCCGATGCGTATCGGTTTGTCGTATTTGCAGGCGGCCTCGATCATAGTCGCGAACTGCGCATCGCGTTTGCTGCCTTGGCCGACGTTGCCGGGATTGATGCGATATTTCGCCAGCGCTGCTGCACAGTCGGGATATTGCGTCAGTAAGCGATGGCCGTTGTAATGAAAGTCGCCGATCAGCGGAACCGCGCAATTGATCGCATTGAGCCGTTCGCGAATCGGCGCAACAGCCGCCGCCGCCTCGGGGCTATTCACCGTAATGCGCACTAACTCCGATCCGGCTTTCGCTAACGCAGCAACTTGCTTCACCGTCGCATCGATATCGGCCGTGTCGGTATTCGTCATCGACTGCACGACAATGGGTGCAGAATCACCGATCGGAATATTGCCGACGCGAACTTGCCGCGACACTCGCCGGACGCCGGGAAACTGGTGTTGATTCATCGTTACGGCAACCTATCGTTCGAGCTTAAAGCGCGCCATGTTGCCTTTCATGTGCGGCGTTAAATCGAACGCCTCGCCGTTATACGTCATTTTCACTTTCGCAGCGTTACTAATCGTGAACGACAGCGGCGGTGTTGCGGTGATGTCCTGCTCGGTACCCGCGGGATTATTTTTGAGCCAGATGACTTTGCCCGTATGGTCGCGAACCTCGACCCGTGCGGGACTAGCGAATGCGAGATGTACCACGTGCTCGGCAATACTGACTTGCGTAACTTCGGCAGGTAGCACCACGCCATTGGATGGAGCCGTTGCCACCGCTTCTCCAGCCTCGGGCGCAACAACAAAGGGAGCCGCATCCGGTTGGGCCTCAACTTTTGCAAACGTAACGATCGGCGCGATCGCCGGCGAACTGGTTTTTACCCCCGGTGGAAAAAAAGCGTCCCAGCGCCACAACAGATAACCCAGTGCCGTCAGCAACAATATGCCGAGCGTCAACCACAACACGTTGCGGTTATGGTGGCCGATTCCCGATTCGGAAAACTGTACGTTTTGATCCGGCAACGTGATGCGCGCGTCGGATTCCTTCGGCACGTGTTTCTCGAACGCGGCCAGCACGCTTTCCGGATCCAACTGCAGCAGGCGGGCGTAATTGCGTACGAAACCACGCGCGATAGTGTGGCCGGGCAAACGTGCATAGTCGTTGGCCTCCAACGCTTCGATTTGCCGCGGCGCGATACGCAATTTGCCGGCCGCGTCGGCCACGCTCAGGTTGCGCTCGTTGCGCGCGCGTGCAAGTAGCTCTCCGGCCGTTTGTTCCATCGTTTCAATCGTCTCGTGCTCAGTCATATTTGCCACTCTTTAGCAACTTCGCTTCGCGCGATTCGGGATAGCGTTGTTTCAGCTTCAACGCGTTACTGGCTTCGGCATTGCGATCGCCCATTTTTCGATCCATCCGCACTGCCAGCCACAACACTTCGGCATTCGGATTTGGCAATTCCATCACGCGCGTCAGATGTAATTTTGCTTGCGGCAAATTATTGCGGCTGTAGTTCAATTCCGCTAATTGCAAATGAATATTCGGGTCATCCGGCGCGATCCGTAACGCGCGGCGAAAATACTCTTCGGCCTGATCGTTTTCGCCGATACGGCGCGAGCAGATACCGGCGTTGTTGAGCGGCTTGTGTGGTTGTTGGTAGAGCGGGTCTTTCGCCGCCACCAGAAAATAGGCGATCGATTCTTTTTCGCGCTTTCGATTACATAAATACCAACCGTAGTTGTTGTTGATATCCGGATTATTCGGCGCCAGGCGCAACGCTTTCGCGAAATTCTCTTCCGCAAGCTGATCCTCGCCTAGCTCCATATAGGTCAAGCCAAACAGGTTATAGGCGAGCACATATTTGGGATCGGACGTGGTCGCAATTTTCAGCTCGTCGAGCGTAACGTCGTATTGCCGCCGCGAATAATAGTTAGCCGCAAGTTGTGTATGAATTACGGCGCGATTTCGGGCGTCGGCAGCAATTTCCGTAGCAGTTTGTTTTTTTGCCTCAAGTACCGGCGGGGCCGACGGTGCGCGGTTGGCGCACCCGGAAAAAACTACAGCAAGTAAAACAAGCAGCAAGCGCATTAGTGGCGAACCTCCAAATTTATTATTTTGGATCGATAGGTTTTATCCATCACCTGACCGGCCAATTGGCCACAAGCGGCGTCGATGTCGTCGCCGCGGGTTTTGCGCGTCGTCACTACGAAACCGGCGTTCATCAACACATCGCGAAAGCGTTGAATTGCGATGGACGAAGAACGCTTGTAGCCCGAATCAGGAAATGGATTAAACGGAATCAAATTAAATTTGCATGGCAAATCACCGACCAGCGCAACTAATTCGCGCGCCTGGGCGGTGCTATCGTTTACGCCGTCTAGCATGACATATTCGAACGTCACGAAATCCCGTGGCGCAGCCTCAAGGTAACTGCGACAGGCGCTTAGCAAACGCGCCAGGGGATATTTCTGATTGATCGGCACGATCACATCGCGCAGCGCATCGTTCGGCGCATGCAGCGACACCGCCAACGCGACCGGGCAGCGTTCCTTCAAACGCTCCAACGCCGGCACCACACCCGAAGTCGATAACGTCACACGCCGCCGCGACAAGCCATAGCCGTAATCGTCGAGCATGATGTCCATCGAGTCGCAAACGTTATCAAAATTCGTCAGCGGCTCACCCATGCCCATCATCACCACGTTACTGATCACGCGCTCGCCTTTCGGATCACGGCCCAGCGCGCGATTGGCCCACCACAACTGGCCGATGATTTCCGCTACACTCAAATTCCGATTAAAACCCTGCCGGCCGGTCGAGCAAAACGTGCAGGCCAGCGCGCAACCCACTTGCGAGGAAATACACAACGTGCCGCGATCGTTCTCGGGAATAAACACCGTTTCGATCGCGTTATGCTCGCCGACATTAAGCAGCCATTTGCGCGTCCCGTCATCGGAAATCTGCTCGGTGATTAATTGCGGCGGCTCGACTTTCGCCACTCCCTGCAATTTTTCACGCAAGGATTTTGCGATATCCGTCATCTTGGCGAAATCAGTTTCGCCGTATTGATGAATCCAACGCAGCAATTGCTTGGCGCGAAACGGCTTCTCGCCGAGCCCGATGACAAATTCTGTCAGGCCGGCGAGATTAAGGTCAAGCAGATTGACCGTCGCGCTCATGGATTGTTAGCGGGAGTAAATATTTAACGCGGGGAAAAAATACGCGATTTCGTTCTTCGCCGTTTCCGGCGCGTCGGAACCGTGCACCGCATTGGCATCGATACTATCGGCGAAATCCGCACGGATTGTGCCTTTGTCGGCTTTTTTCGGATCGGTCGCGCCCATTAGTTCGCGATTCTTCGCAATAGCATTGTCGCCTTCCAGCGCCTGCACCATTACCGGCCCGGACATCATGAACTTCACCAAATCCTTAAAGAAAGGACGCTCCTTGTGCACCGCATAAAAGCCCTCGGCTTCGGTTTGGGAAAGATGCATCATACGTGCAGCGATGACGTTCAGGCCGGCCTTTTCGAAGCGCGAGTAAATCTGGCCGATGACATTTTTGGCAACTGCGTCAGGCTTGATAATCGATAACGTACGTTCTACAGCCATGCGAATCAACTCCAGTAAATTCAGGAAATTCAAGATTTTACCATTTCAATTTAGGTAAGAGAAGGAAATGCTGGGGTAATGCAGCGGCGCTTTGCAGCAGGCCACTGATCGATACGTAACGCGACGTTGCCTGTTTACGGGAGGTTTCGGTGCCGCATGTTTATAAATGCGTCAGCATCGTGGCCATTTGGCAATGCGGGGAAAAGTAGCGCCGTGGCGGGCAATAATGCCGCGGCGCTAAATTTAGCTACGGAGCCGGCGCCGGGCCGGAAACCGGGGCAAGCGGATTATTGAACGCGTCGCGGCACTCCACAAACATTTTGAATTGTTCGGTACCCGGACCACTTTTTTCGACCAGCAAATAATAGGTTCCCGCGCCCTGATTAATGTTGACCGTGGCGCTCGGGAATTCGCCGATTAGCGGCGGATTCACCTGTGCTTGCAGGCCATCGACAGCGTCGGTCGTTTCGCTCTTCGTCACGCCTTTGATCATCTTCAATGTTATTAGCGGCGCCATTATCGGTGCTTTGTCCGTGATGTTGCCTGAAACACGGGTCGTTCCGGCCGGGCAAGTGAGTGTGTAAAGCCGTGCACTGGCCTGAGGAACGCCCAGGCTACCATTGACGATGTCTGCCTGCGCAAATGAGAGGTTTGCCAAAGCGACGTAAATTGTAGCAAGAGCACTAACACTGTTCTGAAAATTTGCTTTCATGATGCTTCCTTTCAGCCGTGCTATTAACACGGCAATGTCGTTGAATGAATGCCGAATAACCACTGGTGTGGCTACGCAACAAACCACCAAGCAAATGCCTAGTGATCAAACTCTAAAAGTTTCCGGATGATGCGAATACCCGTCGATGGAAGGGTATTGCCATCGGCCAAACGATGTAGGCCGAATGGGTTATGGATCGCCTCGACCGACGCGAGTTAAAGTGCCGATGGAAAGCAAAGACAAAGGAGTATCGCCATGAAGCACGCCGCTGCAATCGCTCATTTTCGGCAATTGTGCTGCCTTAATCTCGACTCACAGACGTTGATGCCGACGGTTCTGCAAACCCTGCATGATTTGGTCGGCTCCGACAGCAACGGTTTTTATTGGTCGGCTCAGCCGGAGCGTATCACCAATGTTTATTCGGAAGAATCCATGCCGCGCGATATTTCCGCGTTGTTTTTCGATGAATTCCTAAACAATCGAAAGCGTCCGGACGCGGCGATACATATCGGAAACTTAATGAAGCCCGGCCAGTTGGTAGGGAATAACGCGCGCTTGTTTCCGGCCGCGTTCTATGAGTCGGATAATTACAATTTGATTTGGCGGCCACTGCGCCGCAAATGGTTGTTGTGGGCGATGTTGCATGACCAACATGGCAATACACACACCGTCTCGTTGCGGCGTTTGAATGGAGAAACGCCGTTTTCGTTACAGGATGAGCAGCGCCTGGCGCAATTAGTCCCCTACTTCACGCATGCACTCAATGCCAGTGTACAAACCAGCGATGAATTTATCGACCATGGCGAATCCGGCTTGATTGTGATGGATCAGCAGTCGAAGATACGTTATCAATCCGAAGAAGGGCAACGATTGCTGTTACTCGCCGCGCATCCGGTGATTAGCTCCGGGAGCGTCAATTGGGGAACGTATGGCGACTTGCCGGTGCAACTCAGGCAACTATGCGCGCGCTTGAATGCGATCTACGCGGGGCAAAGCGCAACACCGCCCCTCGATGTGATCGAAAATCGCTGGGGAAAATTCGTTTTCCGCGCGCATTATCTCAGCGGTACCGGCAACGACGATTCACTTTTCGGTATTACCATTCAGCGTCATGTGCCATTGGCTTTGAAGCTGATGGCGAATATGCGCGCGCTCAATCTCTCGGTCCGACAAAAGGACGTTTGTCTGCTACTCGCGAAAGGGAAATCGCACTCGGCTATCGCGTTACAACTTGAGGTTAGTCCAACGACAATCGTGGATCACGTGCAGAAGATCTACGATAAGCTTGGCGTACGTAGTCACAACGCGCTGATGGTCAGGCTGAGCAAAAACGAAACACGGCAACTGCGGCACTGATCCGACACTCGTGGTTAGGGAAGTTCTGAATAAGTCCGATTTCGTCGTGGCTCTATGTTTGGCTCACTAAAAATATCGCCTTACATATCATGTATATGCGGCGTCGATATTTTTTGCTCGCGCCTTGTCTCACTTAGAACTCTAAATTATTCAGAACTTCACTAACAACGATTGACGGATC
>JANOGO010000254.1:0-2635 GCA_031406045.1 Pseudomonadota bacterium | reverse complement strand
TTCACCCCCGTATAGGTGTTGAATGCTTCGTCCGGGACTGTCGCGGCGGTAACAATTTGTGTCCAAGTTTGAGTGACTTCGGTCCATCGATAGGCGCCACCGACATCAGTGCGACCGTAGATAATTTGTCCATCGCGATGGATATCGATACCGGTGACCCATCCACCGGCGCCCGTCTTTAACGGTTTCCAGGTATAGCTGCCGCTAACATCAGTGGTTGGCGCGGCGATGCTCGAAGACGCACAAGCAATCACCACTAATCCCACCGTGCAGTACGTGGTTTTTAGTAGACGTCGTGTCAAACGATTCAACATAAAGTACCTTTCTTAATCTTAGGAGATCAGCCTAGGTATAAATATCTGCTCGACATCTCTTGCGACGCCCACCTCAGCAGTTTGCAGACCGCTGAGGTGGAACTCGAGAAAGGCGCCGTGCAATCATCCGCGTTATTTTTAGAGAGGCTGTTTGGAGCGAATGATCCAAACAGCCTTGCATTCACCACCGATAAAACTAAGGCAATGGCACGAATCTAACCGCATCCGCACTGGCTTGGCCGTTGGCATCGCTCACTTCGACATAACCGCTTGTCCCGGCATTGAAGCTATAGGTTCCATGTAATATCCAACTTCCCCCGCTATTTTTTTGATCGACCGTTTTGCTGACCGCACCCGTTGAACTCGTCACCGTAATCGGTACGCGGGACGATCGATTGGGGTGCGTTGACCACCATACGTAGACATCATATTTTCCGGTTTTGGCGATCGTGGGTGTCCAACGATAGGTGTCAGCGCCGGCTCCACAACTGTAAAGCGAGTTGCCGCCAAATTTATTGGTTGCCCCAGAAGTGCACCAGATGCCCGTAAAACTACGGGTCGCATCGCGCCCACCTACCGCCAGGTTGTCAACAATAATTTCGTTACTCGTCACTTGAGATGACTCAAGCAAAAACGGCGATTGACCAATTCGGACACTAGTCATACCGGTTAAATTAGCGACAACACCTAAAAGATTTCGTTGCCGGCTGATGCGCCAGCTTGCTGGCAGCGAAAATTGCACAGCCTGGTGCGGATTCCACAGGACGCGGAAATTCTTGCCGCCGGCATCGCGCAATGTCGCGACGTAAGTACCGTTCACATCGGTGCTGAGGGATTCCATGACCTTATCGGTCATCCACTGCGCTACCTCGCGATAGGCGATGCCTGCTTCGGTTAAGCTCACGCCATCGGCTTGGAAAAGCTTAAACTGGTTTCCCTCACTGTCCCAGGTGTAATAATAAAAACGCCGCACGCCATAAGCCCATTGCAGCAAATGCGCACGCGCCACATACGCCGCGCCGGTCGCTTGCGGAATCGGGATCACGACCGGAAATTCAAGCCAACCCTGCTCGGTATTCCACAGGGTTTTAGTCTGCGCGCCGTAGCGCCGAAGGGTTGCTTGAATATTGGCGATACGCCAATTGGCGTTGTCTTCCGGCTTATCGACATAAAAATGATAGCTCAAAATATCGGCATATTGCGCGCCGCCGAGCGACAAGTAATAGTCGAAGTAGCCGGGGCCGGCATAGCCGCTGAACCCCGGCGAGAGCACGCGATTAGTCGGATCGATTTGCTTCACAATGGCATATACCTGCTTCGCCAGCGCAAACAATTTTTCCGGCGTACCGCAGTAAAATCCGCTTAAATCCGGTTCGTTCCAGACCTCCCAGTATTTGATTTTTCCCTTGTAGCGCGTTGCGATGGCGCGCACCCACTCTTGCCAAAGCAAATCGGTTTTCGGCTCGGCGCATTCACCCGGTCCGTAGGATCCCGGCGCCGCCGGCCGCGCCGATGCCCACGGCGGCGTACGCCCGCCCAAGGTGTAGATCACATCGGCGTTGTGTGAAATTGCGGTGGCGATGCGCGCATCGAGGCCACTCCAATCGTAGCTGCCCGCCGTGCCATTGATTTCGGACCACTGCGAGCCGGTACCGGTACCGTTGCGGTTGCGATCGGCATCCCAAATTCTGACCGCGCCGATGGTCTCGTTCACGCGCGGCCAAGCGGTATCGAGGCGATTAAAATGCATACCGAAATACTCTCGCGGTATCGGCGTGACTGGCGGCACCGGATTCGATACGGAAGAAATTTCGCTTTGAATCGAAACATCGTCGACCCAAATAGTGCCGGGCGATTCCAACAAAAACAGAAGCACGGCATCGGTGTTGCCGGCAAATCCATCCATTTCAAAGCGCGTCCATGTGGTCGACAGTTTGACCAACTTACTGGTCAGGCCGCCATAGGGTGGGCCACCTTGACGCAGAAATATCGTTGCGAATGTCGGCGCCGCTGCGCGCATCCAGAATGCGACGGTGTAGCGCTTGCCCCGCTCCAATGGTGTTGCGAGGAACTGCCCAAATTGTGCAAGATTGCCGCTCACCAACGTTATTTTTTGCGCTGCGCTTCCGCCGTGCGCCAGCGTCGTTTCGCGTGCGTATTTGATGACCGGACGAAGCGTATTCCAACAGGTATTGTCGACCCAATCGGGCGCCACGGTACCGGTGATGTTGGTGCATTCCGCCAATGGAGTGTAGGTTCCTTCCAAGCTAGTGCGGATGCGGTCAAATTCGTTCCGGCTTTTTGATCGCAACAGAAAGCGT
>JANOGO010000183.1:0-8528 GCA_031406045.1 Pseudomonadota bacterium | reverse complement strand
CGTCGAACAACGCTTTAGCCCCAATGCTGCCCGCGCTACCCTTAAGTCCATGAGCATAGTCCTTGAATTTTTCGTACTCCACGTTATTCAGTCCTAACTGCATATCCTTAATCAGTTGCTCGCCATCAAGGATGAAACCGCTCACGAGCCCCGCCAGGAATGTACTCACGCCGCCCAATTGCTCTAACTCCCTGAGTAGTTCTAGATTAAGCAATTGCGAATTGCTCTGCGCGAGGGGGAGCGGATTTTTTGCGGCGATTGACTCCAAGTCTGCTGTTTCTAGGGCGACAACTTTTGCGATCGTTTTCAGTAACGACTTCGTGTCGATCGGTTTGGTGAGGAAAGCATCGACGCCGACACGCTCGCACTCTTCCATCGCGTCCGGTGTCGCGTTCGCGGTCAACATCACGAAGGGCATGCGCGGCACTTTGCGATCGATGAAGCGGTAAAATTTGATGACTTCTACGCCTCCCATGATCGGCATCTGCATATCGACAACTGCAAGATCGAATTGCTGCTGCTCCAGAGCGTCCAGCGCTTCTTCGCCGTTTTCGACTAACGTCACTTGGTGACCCGCGCGCTCGAGGATTTTGCAAATGACTTTCTGATTGGTCGGATTATCCTCGGCGACCAGAATACGCACGCTGGATTTGGAACGCGCCTGCTCGACGTATTTCGCGTTAAGCGAAATAATTTCCGCCCCACCCTTTTCCTCATCAGTCGTGGTCGCCGCATGCAGGGCGTTAAACAACAATGTTTTATTGAGCGGATCGTTTAGCAGCGCCGAATAACCCAACGCCGTAAGCTCTTCGTCGGAACGAGCCGAATAATGAGCATTGAACAAGACCATCGCCGTCCGCTTGGCTGCCGGCAGAAATTCTCGAATCTGTCGAATAGCGGCACGTTCGTCTCCGTCAATGGCGCGTTGATCGATCAGCACCACGTCGAATACATCTGCGGCGTGAGCGGCGCTCATCGTATTTTTTGCTGCAGCGATATCAAGCACCCGCTCCAAGCGAATTCCCCAGCCGGTGAGATAACCACCCACGATATCGGCATCCATATCGGCTTTACATACCAATAAAATTCGGCTGTTGCCGATTTCAAATGGTCCTTGGTCGGTGCGCGGGGCTTGTTTTCCAAACGGAAGGTCAAACCAGAAATGGCTGCCCTTACCTTCTTGGCTCGCCACTCCGATCGTTCCGCCCATTAGTTCGACCAATTGCTTGGCGATTGTCGTCCCCAATCCGGTGCCGCCGTATCGACGGGTGGTCGACTGGTCAGCCTGGGTAAAGCTTTCAAATATTTTTGCCTGCGCTGCCGCCGGTATGCCAATGCCAGTATCAACGACGTCGAAGCGAAGGCGTATGGATTCCGAGCTCTCCGTCACTAAATTGACGGCCAGCGAAACTTCGCCATGTTTGGTGAATTTCACTGCATTGCCGATGAGATTGATTAGCACTTGACGCAAATGATAGGAATCGCCACGCAGCAAAAAATAGGCGTTCGGACTGATCCGCACATTCAGCGCGAGCCGCTTTGCCTGGGCTTGCGGCAGCAAAATCTTAATCGTAGAATTCACGACCGCGTGCAAATCAAAATCGATAGTTTCAGCCGATAATTTTCCGGCTTCGATTTTGGAGATATCCAGAACATTCTCAATAAGCGAAAGCAAGACCTTCGACGAATTGTTCATGGTCCCGACCAGATCTTTTTGTTCGTCGTCGAGATGGGTGTTAGCCAATAAATTGTTCATGCCGATGATTCCGTTCAACGGCGTTCTCATTTCGTGGCTCATCACCGCAAGGAATCGGCTTTTGGCTTGGCTTGCTTCTTCGGCGCGGGTGCGCGCTTCGTTAATGCGCGTTAAAAGTGTGGAAACATAAAGCGGTAACACCACCAGACTGATCAGCAAGCCAACCCCAGTCGTGATGTGGACACGCCAAAAATCCGACATCAGTAACACAACCAGAAATCCGGCAACGCTCAGCGCCTGGGAAAAAAACAGATAGGATTTGCCGTAACGAAAGCCGTTACCAAATGTTACGAACAAGTACACGCCGTACAGTACCGCGCCAGCCTCGCCGATAACGATCATGAAGTACGTAGTAGCGGTATGATCGGCAAGCGCGCCAAGCAGCCGCCGTAATGGCCGGACACGCGGGTCGATCAGAATCCAGACTTGTAGTACGACGGAATAAACCAGAAAGCCGCAAGCAACCCACCACATCAATGGCCCTGCGCCGGTTGGGGTGGGTTGGCCGATGAATTTGGCGAGCAAATAACAAAAGACAATACCCGAGACCAGGAGGCGAAGGCCGGCCTGTTCGTGCTCGCTATCGGCACGGGAAGCTAGGATCGCCTTGATCTTTTTCAACCAAGGAAGCTGCAGCGCTATTGACATAATTATTATCGGTGAATGAAGGCCGCTACATGAGATTTGCCTGACTTCGCGTTACGTCTTGGAACGTTTCTCGAATCGCGTGCACTTTATCGAGTTGCCGGACGAAAGAATCGATGCATCGTGGGTCGAAATGCTCGCCGCGCTGTTGCGTCAGGTAACCCAACGCTTCGCTGACTTTCCATGCCTGCTTATATGGGCGAATCGACGTTAACGCATCGAATACATCGGCGACGGCGACGACACGCGCCGCGAGTGGAATATCCTCGCCGACCAATTGGCTTGGGTAGCCTTGGCCATTGAATTTCTCATGGTGCCCGAGCGCAATGATCGCACCCATCCGCAGATATTTCGATGGGCTGTCTTTGAGAATGTCATAACCGATGCGCGGATGGCGCTGCATATTCACTGCTTCATCGGTGGCCAAACTTCCCGGCTTTAACAATATTTGATCGGGGATGCCGATTTTACCGATATCGTGCATCGGCGCGGCGAGTTCGATGATGTCGCATTCGTCATCGGACAGTTTTAAGTCTTCGGCAATCAGACGCGAATATTTCGCCATGCGGATAATATGATTGCCGGTTTCCTCATCGCGGAACTCACCGGCTTTACCAAGACGGAAAATGGTTTCCACCTCGCGCAAGCGAATATCGCGCACCGCATCGGTAACCTGTTGCTCGAGCAAGCGCGCGCGATCTTTGATCACGATTTGTTGACGCCGCATGGTCAATAAATTGCGGCAGCGCGCTCGGCATTCGTACTGATCGACCGGTTTGGTCAAGAAATCCGTCGCGCCGGCTTCCAGCGCTTTATAGCGGATCTCGCGATCTTCAAGCACCGTGACAACGACTATCGGCACATCCATGCAAGAGTAAATGCCACGAATCCGGCGGATCGTTTCAACGCCGTCCAACTGCGGCATCTTGTAATCCGTTAGCACGAGATCGACCGGATGGGTTTTCGCCCACTCGATAGCAGCCAGCGGATCGGCAAACGTTTGTACTTGAATACTCGGGTCGACACCTCTAACAATCTCTTCGAGAATCACACGTCCAGTCGATTGGTCATCGATCACCAGCACAGTGCTTCGATATGACGATGCCGATCGAATTTCATGAACAGACATATGATCTCGCGATGTTATTGGGCCGCCGCGGTTAGCAGAGCTCATCTCTGATTTCCTCATTCCAATGGCGGGTTTATTGCGTCCTGTTTAACTTGTTGGTTTTCATTTTGCGACATGAAGTCGATTTTCGCATGATGGTGATAACACTTTCCGAAAAGTTTTGCAACCTTTTGTTGTCATGGGCTTTTTAGTGGTTTTTCTAAGCAATTTTTAGGCCAATCGATGAATTCCGTATATTTCGGGTCTTTTGAGATTTTTTTTGCTGGCGTTATTTTGAATAACTCTATGAAATTTATAAGAAATTTGTTAAATTAGCATCCCCTACCACCTTATTAGCATGCGTTGATTCGGCTTTCAACACTTACGTCACTCCATGACGGATTCGAGCGCGGCCGCCACTTGCGGATCGAGCGAATTTAAATCGCGTTTCGTCATCAATACCGGCTGCGGCAAACCCGTGCCTTTTTGCACCGCGCTTCCCATCATTTGTTGAGATCCGCTGGCCAACGCCAGATTGGCGGTGAACGTTGGAGCATCAATCTTGATCTCATTTCCAACCGGCTGCGCCATGACATTAAGCACTAAATTAGCTTGTCCGTTGAACATGTTGTACTGTTGAAAATGAATTGCATCGCCCTGCCGTTGGGTCACGTAAAAGATAAACATGTTATACCCATCTTGCCAAACACCCTCAAAATTTGCCGCCTCCACTTTCGCGACCGGCGCCGGCTTTTCTTGTCGCGCGGGTTTTATCGGTTTGGCGACGGGGGGAGGCGGTTCTGACTTACTCAAAATGGGAGGCTGTGGAACGGTATTGATTACTGGGGCGAGGGCCGGCGTCGCCGGCCCAATATTGTTGACCAGCGGCTGCTGCACCGAATCCGGCTGCGTTAAGGCGCCGATCATTCCCAAAGTTGCTAGTGCGCTTAATGCCACCGCAGTGATTCCGAGTCCTTTACCTTTCGCCAGTCCCGCCTTGGTATCTTTAAATCCACTCCACGCGAGCCATAGCGCCAGCCCACCGAAAAATATCCCGCCGAGTTTCTCGTCGTGATCCAAGCCTTCGGACGCCGCGGCGAATACCAGCACGACCAAACAGAGCGCGCCGATGATCTTGCCGCTATATTTCTTCGCAATGGCAATCGGCGTCGGATCGGCCTTTGGCGGAAATCGTCCCACACGCCGAATATCGGCCGACAAAGCGTCCAAGTCGACCTTGCGATGGGCGGCGCTGTCGCTGATCGACCGCGATTGTTGCTGAATCAAATCGCGAATATTCTCCGGTAGTTCTTCGGCCTTGGGCATCGCGGCGCCATCTACCAGTACCGGAACCACAGTCACCTCGGACCGCGCGAGCGCCATCGCAATTTCGCGGCGATGTACATCATCATCCGACATCAAGCGCTGGCGCCCTTCATCATCTTTCGCGTGAATCCAGCCACGTCCAATGACCACCAACACAATATTGCAGTCACCGAGCGCGCGCTCGATTTGATCTTTCCATTTGCCCGCCCGCAGCGTGTCTTTGTCGAGAAAAACTTTATCCTCGCCGAATTCGTCGACCAATCGATCGCGCAAGCTCAGCGCCCAAGCCTTAGAATCCCGCTCGCGATAACTAATGAAAATGCCAGCCATAGCGTGTTACCTCTCTAACAATTGAATACTGCCGGGAAGTGCGAATTGATTACTTGCTGCCCCACTGCGTTGCCGACGCGCCGCAGATCGGACATGTAGGCGATCGAATCCAACTGCTGCACCTGAGCGGGATCAACATCGGGCAAACCAAGCCGCGCCAATCCTGCTTGCGATAATTCCGCGTTGTAGCGCAAATAAGTGAATTGCTTACTCGCGCCGGATGTCGATTCACTGCGCAAATTGCCGATCTCGTTATCTAACGTATCGCCGTGTAAACATCGGCCAAGCACCCGGCACAGTAAATCTTGCTGATACAACGCGCCGAACATCAATGCCGACGGCAGCGAAGTTGCGTTGTAAATTAAATTCATTTCGCCGGGCGCGAGGTCGTCGTTGGCGTCGGCATTGCTGCCGGTTCCAATTGAAACGAGCAATAATTTCTCCTCGCCGACCGGCCATTGCAACCGATACTCGGGAACGGTGGCCATCAAAAATAACTGCAGTGCGGGATTGTTAAACGGCGTAATTGCGCCGTCGACAAAAGTAAAGCGATGCGAGCCGACGTCGATCACTTCGGGCGGAAAATAAGTCGGCGCCGCCGTGCTGGCGCGCACCAGTTGCCACAGCGGCAAATTCAGATTGCAATCGGCCCGAGCGCGATCGTTATACTTCGCAGCCGGATTATTGCAGACCGGCCAGGGCGAGTCGGTAGTGCTGTTTCGCATGACCAACATCAACAATGTTTTTAAGCGATTCGTACCCAACGTGCTCGGCGCGCCATCTTGGCTTAAGACTTCGCGTAACTTGTTCGCTAATGCGTGGTCTTCGTATTTATAGCGAAAGCGTTTTAAGATCGATGCTTTGTCGAACATCGTCTTGCCGTTTTCTTGGTAAAACTCGCGCACCTGAGAAACGCGCATTCCCCAGGATAAACATGTGGCAATAATGCCGCCGGTGCTGGTGCCGGCGATATAGTCAAAGTAGTCTGCGAGCACGAAATCGTCGCCGCGATTTAGGCGCTTTTGCAGCATCGATTCGATTGCCGCCAGCACTTCAACACTGATCAAACCGCGAATGCCGCCGCCATCCAGCGCGAGCAGTCGCTTCGGTCCCGCTTGCGAAATTTTGTCTGCAAAATTCATTGCGCCCTCACGCAAAAATTTTTTGCGTATCCAAAATCCAAACCTGCCCGAGATGTTTTCTGACGGTTTCGATCATGTGTTTGGTGCCGCCCGGACCGTCGCCTTCCTGGCCGTCCCATAGCGCGATGAAGCGAACCCGATCGGTTCCCAACGCCAGCGCATTGTAGAGCATGCGCACATTGTTGCGGGCAAACTGATTCGCGCCGGGCTCCCCCACACCGAGTTCTTCCGGAAGTACGAACAGCACCGAGTTTGCATGGTCCTTGATGCGAAAGAATTGCTTCTTCCATTCTTCGCCGGCAAAGTTGACTGACTTTTCCAGAAACTCAGGCTCGTCGAACGCCAAATATACATGCACCGTCATGCCGCGATCCAAACACAACTCGGCGAACAATAAATCGCCGCCGCACGCCGCGCTGCAAATCGCCAAATCTTTCTCCGTGGCGCCCAAATCGTTCAGCTTGTTCAAAATCGCGCCGCTGGCTAAGGCCACTTTGCCAGCGGGGAAACGCGGTTTCTCGCGATCAGGCTTATCGATCATGTGCCCGCTAAACAAGATCGTGACGCGCGGTTGCCACGGCGGTTTGAGGCGGTTGATTTCGCGCTCCATAATGGCGAGCGCGGCGCTCACTTCGTCCGGTCGAAACTCCAGATCGCGCAACACTGTTAATTGCTGCCAAGTCGAATCCAGCGCGAACCAATTGGTATTCACCGCCACCGCATCTTTGTAAGCGCGCTCAACTTCTTTTTGCGGCGCGCTGAGCAAGGCCAAATCCGCCAGCGTTACTCGCGCCCAATAGCTCGAACCATCCCGCTCGCGAGCGCAGCGCGCCACCCATTGCACGCCGCCTTCCATGGCTTTGCGATCTTCGCTTGCCGCGTCGGAAGCAGTTAAATGTTCGTGCAGATAGGACAATCCGACCGCGTTGATTCCGGTATAAAAATTACTCGGGTCTTTGGTAAATCCGGTTTTATAGGCTTCGATGGATTCTTCCAAGCGCTCTATTTCGTCGGTCGCCTTCGCGCGCATCTCGGCGGTCGTGCTGCCGGCCTGGCGCCAGGTTCCGGCCCACGCCTCTTTATCGATGCGGCCTTTCAACGACCAGCACTCGGCGTTGTTCGGAAACTTCTCCACGAGGTTATCGATCTTGACGCGCGCTTCTTCGTAGCGATTCATCCGCCCCAATAAGATCGCCGATTGTTGCTGGCTGTCGAGATCCGTCGGATCGATCGCAAACGCATCTTTGTATTGATTCAGCGAAAAAGAAAACTGCCCCATTTTCATCAGCGCTTTGCCGGCAGCGCGGTGGGCGTCCAAATGCAGCGCCTGGGTCGGCGCTTCATCGGCGAGCAACATGATGTCACCGGGGCGGCGTTTGTCGCGCGCGATTTCGATGCGCTCCTCCCAACGTTCGTAACGCTCCCAAAATTCCTGCGCTTCGCCGACCCGCAAAGTCTTCCAATCGGGTTCGCGCAAATAACTCAACAAATGATAGACGGGGCTGACTTTACGCCCATGCCACGACGCCATCGTCTCCGTCGCAAATTGCCCAAGCTTCGCTTTATCTTGCTGCAAGAATTCCGGATCGGGAACACCGTCTTTGGTGTGATAGCGAATCACGCGATCGGTGTAAACATCAAACGGCATTTGCTCGCGCTGGGTGATGATTTGAATGACGCCGCGTGACCGCAGCGCGTGGCGCACACCGAGCTCGTACCAAACGTTGGGATTGTCGATAGAGAGATCGACCACGACAAGATCAGCAATCAGCAATTGCTGAAACATGTCGGTGCGAATATTGCCGGCGCGCATTTCCTCGTCAGCGCGGAACACCTCGAAGCGCGCCTCGGTCAACGCCGGCTCGATATATTCGCGAAACACACGATTGAAGTCGATGCCCTGCTTCACGCCAAAAGGCATCGCGACAAAAGTGAAAAAAGCCATTCACCCTCAGTGGTCAGGCTGTGCAGCGAAAACTGTTTCTCTAAGTCGTATCATGCCACAGCGTCTTGATTTGCAACACAGTTTTACGATGATGCTCCAACAGGCAAGCGGGATGCGCCTCGTGGCACAGGATGCTTGGAGACGCAATATCCACGGGGTGGCCTAGGGCCATGCGGTTCCCAGCCTATTGTCATTGCGAGGCGGGCGCTGCCCAACGAAGCAAACTCGCTTTTAGACCGCGGCAAAATAAGAGTTTTGTTAGGTGGGCGGTGTGGG
>JANOGO010000139.1:0-2492 GCA_031406045.1 Pseudomonadota bacterium | reverse complement strand
TGCGATATTCATCCAACGTCGTTGCGCCGATGCAATGTAGTTCGCCGCGCGCCAGCGCGGGCTTCAACATGTTGCCGGCGTCGATCGCGCCCTCGGCTTTACCGGCACCGACCATGGTGTGCAGTTCGTCGATGAAGATGATGGTCTGGCCTTCGTCCTGCGCGATTTCTTTGAGCACGGATTTCAAACGTTCTTCGAATTCGCCACGATATTTTGTGCCTGCTAACAACTGCGCCATGTCGAGCGACAACAATCGCTTACCCTTCAGCGATTCCGGCACTTCGTCGTTGACGATGCGTTGCGCCAAACCCTCGACGATGGCGGTTTTGCCCACGCCCGGCTCGCCGATCAACACCGGATTATTTTTCGTGCGACGTTGCAGAATTTGCATGGTGCGGCGAATCTCGTCGTCGCGCCCGATGACCGGATCGACCTTGCCCTGGCGCGCTCGCTCGGTTACGTCGATGGTATATTTTTTCAGCGCTTCGCGCGCGCCTTCCGCTTCTTGGCTGTTGACGTTGTCGCTGCCGCGCACCGCTGCGATCGCCTGTTCCAAGTGTTCTTTGTTCAAGCCGTGTTGCTTAAACAAACGTCCGGTGTCGCCTTTGTCTTGGGCTAAAGCCAACAAAAACATTTCCGAGGCGATGAACTGATCACCGCGTTTTTGTGCTTCTTTGTCGGTGACGTTGAGCAGATTATTAAGCTCGCGCGATACGTTCACTTCGCCGGCGCCGCCTTCGACTTTCGCCATACGCTCGATCGCTTGCGTCAGCGAATTTTTTAGCGCCGGCGCGGCGACGCCGGCGCGAGAAAGTAAGGACGACGTGCTGCCATCCGACTGGTTAATCAACGCCAGCAGTAAATGTTGCGGCTCAATGTAAGCATGATCGCTACCCAACGCGAGGCTTTGGGCGTCCGAGAACGCCTGTTGAAATTTGGTCGTTAGTTTATCGAAGCGCATGGTTTGATCCCACAAAGATTCCGTCAGGACATAAGTTGGGGAACAAACTATGGAAATTCAAGGCGTTTTCGGTTAGCGTAGGGGTTGAAAAACAACGCGGGTCGCATTTTGAATTGGCAAGATAGCATCGAAGCGCAGGTTTCAGCGGCGCTGAAAGAAGATATCGGCAGTGGCGATTTGACTGCAGCATTGATCCCGGCCGAGCGCCAAGGCCGCGCGAGCGTGATCACGCGCGAGGCGATGGTGTTATGCGGCCAGCCCTGGGTGGATGCGGTGTTCCAGCAGATCGATCCGAAGGTGCGCGTGGATTGGCGCTTGCAGGAAGGCATGCTCGCGAAGGCAAGCCAGACCTTGTTCTCCATTGATGGGCCGGCGCGGGCGTTGCTGACCGGCGAGCGCACGGCGCTGAATTTTTTGCAGACCCTATCTGCGACGGCAACGCAAACGCGCCGCTACGTCGACACGATCAAGGGCACAAAAGCTGTCATCGTCGACACGCGCAAGACCTTGCCTGGATTTCGCCTCGCGCAAAAATACGCCGTGAAAATCGGTGGCGGCGCGAATCATCGCATCGGCCTTTACGACGGTGTGCTCATCAAAGAAAATCACATCATGGCAGCTGGCGGCGTGGTCAAAGCGCTGCGCGTCGCGCAAGAAAATACGACAAAGGGCGTGCCGATTCAGATCGAAGTCGAGACCATGGATCAACTACGCGATGCGCTGGACGCCGGCGCGAAGATGATCTTGCTAGATAATTTCGATCTTGAGCGCATGCGCGAAGCGGTCAAATTAAATTCGGGCCGCGCGAAATTAGAAGGCTCCGGCGGTGTGAATCTCGACACCGTGCGCGCCATCGCCGAGACCGGCGTCGATCGAATTTCCATCGGCGCGCTGACCAAAGATATTAAAGCAATCGATTTGTCGATGCGCTTTATAATGGATGCCAAGTAGATAGCGATAAATCACTCATGAAACAAAATTGAGGGTACTAATGATTTCATTCAACAACAGACTGCTGCAAACAATTTCCGCGCTATTTTTTTTCGCACTATTGTCTGCTTGTGCGAGCGTCCCCGGCGAGCGCGATCCGCGCGACCCATGGGAGCCGATGAATCGCACCGTATTCAAGTTCAATGAGGTGGCAGATAAAACCATTGTAAAACCGGTTGCACAAGCCTATCGTTTTATCACACCCAAATTTGTACGTATCGGCGTGACAAATTTTTTCGGCAACATTCACGACTTCTCGATTTTCATAAATGACATATTGCAAGGCAAGGGCGAGCGTGCCGTAGCGGGTGCCGGGCGCTTCATTATTAATACGACGTTCGGCCTCGGAGGATTAATCGACGTCGCCGGCGCCGCGGGCAATAGAAAACAAAATGAAGATTTTGGCCAAACCTTGGGTTGGTGGGGTGTCGGCCCAGGGCCCTACTGGACATTGCCGTTACTTGGCCCAAGCACTGTGCGCGATGCGGGGGGGCGCGTCGTTGATACGTTCTTAACGCCTACGACTTACGTTATCACCAAT
>JANOGO010000126.1:0-5980 GCA_031406045.1 Pseudomonadota bacterium | reverse complement strand
AGTCAAATAACAATGTCGGTAACGAGTTCGCGAGACTCACTCGTGTAGTTCTTCGTTCTATTTGATTGTCATTCCCGCGTAGGCGGGAATCCATGTTGACTTTGACAGGCCAAATGGATTCCCGCCTACGCGGGAATGAGGGGCTGGCCTCGGGCCACACGTTAGGGTCAACCGGCGTATATTCGGAGAAAATGTAGCATTAACCCCGAAGCACGACACTAGATTCAGTAACGGAGGAACAACATGGCAATCAAAAATATCGCGAAAGAGCGTCTCGTAGCGGGCGAATTGTCGATCGGCATGGGCGTGAAAGCCCTGCGCAGTGTCGAGGTCGGGCGCATCATGAAAACCGCCGGGTACGATTGGCTGTTCATCGATTTGGAACATGGGCCGACGTCGGTCGAGACCGCCTACACCATCAGCGTCGCCGCGCTTGATGCGAACATCGCACCGATTGTAAGAGTGCCGCATGGCGAGTTGGCGATGGCCACGCGCTGCTTGGACGGCGGCGCGCTCGGCATTGTGATTCCGCACGTCGACACGGCAGACGAAGCGCGCGCGATGGTTGACGCATTTCGTTATCAACCGCTGGGCCATCGCTCCATCGCCGGCGGCTATCCGCAATTCGGCTTCGCACCCACACCCGCCGCGCAAGTCACCAAAGAAATGAATGACGCAACCTTGGTGATCGCGATGATCGAGACGCCGCGCGCCGTCGAAAACGCCGACGCTATCGCTGCGGTGCCGGGCATCGACGTGTTGCTGATGGGCACCAACGATCTGTGTTTGGAAATGGGCATAGCGGGGAAATTGGATGACGAGCGCGTCGTCGCTGCGGTGCAAACCGTTGTGACGGCATGCAAGCGTCACGGAAAATGGGCCGGGCTCGGCGGTGTTTACGGCAAAGAGTTATTGAAGCACTACATCGATATGGGGATGCAGTTTATTCTCGCCGGGAATGATTTGCCGCTGCTGGTTGCGGCGGCGACGGAGCATGCTAATTTTGTCCGCAGTTGTTAGGCGCAAAATGAAAAATTAAGGATTGGGCATTTAAACATACAACTCGAATTGGTTGCTGTCGCGGGTGAGCAACTGCATCAATTTGGGATGAATGAACAATTTCTCCTTCGTCGCCAGCGCCTCGACTAGGACACCTATTTCTACTAATTGCTTTAGGTATTGAGAAGCCGTTTGTCGTTTAGCAATTCCAGCTTCAGTCAGGCTACCAATTCGGCAGTAGGGTAATTCGAATATTAAGTTGACCAGCTCATGGCTGTAGACTTTCGGCAGTTTGCCGCGCACATATTCTGTTGTGTGTTCCGATAATTTTCGGATCGCTGCAATCTTTGCCGTGGTCCAGATTGAAGTTTCTTCCACGCCCTTGATGATATAGAGCAGCCAGGGTTCCCACGCCTGATCGCGTGTTACCTGTAATAACAAATCATAGTAATTCGGCTTATTTTGGATGATGTAACGACTCAAGTACAAGATTGGCAAGTTAAGTAAATTTAACTGGATCAAGAGAAGCGTATTTAGCACTCGCCCAGTCCGTCCATTACCGTCCATAAACGGATGTATCGCCTCAAATTGATAATGGCCAATCGCCATGCGGATCAATGGATCCAGTGTGGTTTCGTTGTGCAGAAATCGTTCCCAGTTTGCCAACAAGTCCCGCAGTAATGTCTCACCTTCGGGTGGGGTATAGACGATTTCGCCGGTTGCAGAATTTTTTAGTGCCGTGCCGGGTAGGCGGCGTACATTCATCTCGACCGCTTTTATGCGGGTACAAATTTGCTCCGCTGTACGGGTAGTGAGGGGATACTGACTTAGCGCTTTGAACCCTTCGAATACAGCGTGGCGATATCGCAACGCTTCTTTGGTCGCGGGGTCCGCCTGCGCCTCGTTACGCATATGCTGGAACAGTTTATCGGTAGTCGTAACAATATTCTCGATTTCCGAACTTGCGCGCGCTTCGAGCAGGGGTAGCGTATTGACAAGTACGCCCTGGTTGGGGATTAGCTCGCCCGCCTGTTTAAGTTCGGCCAATGCCGCACGCGCGGTAATACATGCCTTCAAGACCGCCCGGGTTTCGATTTCCGCTTTGGGCGGTAATGTTGGCAGTTCGTTGTAAGGTCGGTCTGGTTTCCAGTTCTCAACAGTCATGTTGATGTTTTTCGTATTTATCGACACATTTTAAGTTTATGTCGATGGCATCAACACGTCAACAACATGTGTCGATATTTTTTACTATTATCGACATATTGTTCGAACATGTCGATAAAATCAATACTTAGACATCGAAGATATGTATCGAAAAAGCTGTTTTCTTAACACGTTTAAGGATTTATGTTCAATAAATCGCATTTTTTGAACACATTGATCTGAGGAAAAAGGCTTGCTATGAAAAGAATTAGCGTTATTTCTTAGTCGGATCGTCCGCCGGCTTGGCATAGGCCGTTCCAGTCGGCCCGGTTCCGGTGACGTAAACCACGGCCTCTTCATCTTTCGTCATCGCGAAATGATTAACGCCGGGCGGCTCGGTGTAGAAACGGCCCGCCGAACGTTTCTTCAACTGCGATTCGTCGAATGTGTCGCCGAACGCAAAGTAAAAACTGCCCGAGACGACAGTGCCGACGCGATCATCGGGATGCGAATGGGGTTTGATGACGGTATTTTTCGGCAGCTTGATATCGATTACGGTGCGAGCCGCACAAACTTTACGCGAAACCCTACCGACGCTCTGAACGCGCCGACATCACAGCGATACTCCGTCTCGCTGGAAAAATCAGGCAGGTCGTCGTGATAACTACGAATACCGATAATCGCATTCGCGCCGAACTTTTCCGCATCCTCAACCAATGTTTCAGCTATATTTTCGAACGCATTCGAGCAAGCGCGCAGATCGGATTTGAGCGTCGCGTTGGCACCGCGCGAGTAAGTGTCAATACCGATTTCCTTTTCGATCGGCCGCGACGGAATTTGGTCGGCCCAGTAAAGCACAATCGACTTCTCCGCGAGAAGCTCGGCCAGATCCATGCGCTTCATCGCATCCTCAAGGTTGAGGTTAATTTTGCGTCCGGCGGCCTGGGCATTGGGTAAGGCGGTGATCAACAACAGCGCCGCCAACAGTTTGCAAAGCACATAAGTTTTCATCTAGGGTTCCAACCTTTGTAAGTTTAAAAGAATGTTCTTTTTGGGAGAAATTTGCGTTGTTTTTGTAGATACCTTAATGCAATTGTCTACTATTTTTCGCGCTCTGGAATGGCGAAATTCGCGCCAATGTATAAGTATCGAGGCATTGCCATAAGCCGCACGGATATTGGCTCTCCAGGCATGCAACGCCAGCAGGCAATGGCCCAAGGCCACCCCGGCTGGGCGCGGGTCGTGGCAAGGCAGCTAGCGAATTTTCCCGCGCGGCACGATCTGCGGTTGCATGCCAGTAGTCTTCGCATGGGCCTTCGATTTGTCTGACATATAGACATATCATGATGTATGATTCGACATATGAGAACGACGATACGACTTAAAGACGAACTACTCGAACAAGCAAAGCGGGAGGCGGCTCGGCGCGGGATCACGCTCACTGCGATGATTGAGCAAGGCCTAATTGCGTCCCTGCGCCAACCGCGCCAGAGAGCGCCAAGCCGGCAGCAGGTAAAGTTACCCGTATGTCGTGCCGGCGGCGGGACGCTGCGCGGCGTGGATATTGCCGATAGCGCGGCAACACTGGATCGTATGGAAGGCCGTAATTGATTCTGCCGGATGTAAACGTTCTGATTTACGCTTTTCGATCGGACGCAAAGGAGCACGAAGCTTATCGGGCCTGGCTAGAAGATGTGGTGAATGGCCCATCTGCCTATGCAATCGCGCCACAAGTGCTCGCTGGCGTCGTTCGCATCTGTACTCATCCGCGCATTTTCAAACAGCCAAGTACACTCGACGATGTGCTAGAGTTTTGCGATGTGCTGTCCGAACAACCTAATGCTTCGCTGGTATCCCCCGGCGAGCGGCATTGGTCGATTTTCGAATCGTTGTGCCGCCAATCTAGGGCCAGCGGTAACCTGGTTCAAGATGCTTGGTTCGCGGCACTGGCGATCGAATCGGGCTGTGAGTGGATTACCGCTGATCGCGACTACGCGAAGTTTGATGGCCTATCATGGCGAACGCCAGTTTAGATGCGGATGACTTAGAACTTTCGATGCCCGATCTTAATCCCAAGAATGCTCTCGTCCTCTTCGCCCACGGCTCTCGCGATCCGAAATGGGCGGAGCCGTTCAAATCGATTCAATCGCTCATCCGCGCGCAAGCGCCGGACACTCCTGTTGATCTCGCGTTTCTTGAATTAATGCAGCCGGGGATTCAGGAAGTTCTAACTTCGCTCGCAAAGCAAGGAGTGGAGCGCGTCAGCGTGGTGCCGATCTTTCTCGCGGCGGGCCGGCATTTGCGCGAAGATTTGCCGGCGTTGATTGCGCCGATTCAGTCACAATTTCCCGAGCTGGAAATCATCGTGACCGCGCCGATCGGCGATATTCCGGAGTTTCAAGCAGCGATAGCGAAGCTCGCACTCGCTCAAGCAAAACTCTAGCCTGTCATTCAGAGGCCGTTAGGCCGAAGAATCTGCTTTCGTTTGCGCAGGAAAGCAGATTCTTCGCTGCGCTCAGAATGACATTCCTACTTCAAATTACATCAGCATCAGCCTCGCCGCTACGCGATCGCTCGACCGCTCCGCGCGTGAGATGCGGCGCGAACAGTTCGATAAACTCGTAAACATAGCGCCGTAAATAACCATCGCGCCGAAACGCGATGCGTGTGGTGTTGAGCGGAAAAAGATCGTCGATTTCGATCATGCGCAAGCCCGTGTCGCGCTCCGGCTCAAAGGCCATTTTGGCGACGATGCCGATACCTAAACCGAGCGCGACGTACGCTTTGATGACGTCGGCATCGAGCGCTGACAGAATGATATTCGGCGTCACGCCCTGTTGCTCGAAGGCGCGGTTGATTTTGCTACGGCCGGCGAAGGCGGTGTCGTAGGTGATGATCGGGTAGCGGCCGATATCGAATAGGCTGATGGAGCTTTGCTTGAGCAAAGGATGATCCGGCGTGGTGACTAGGCAATGGTGCCATTCGTAGCAAGCAAGCGAGGTTAACTCGGCCACATCGGACAGCGATTCTGTGGCGATGCCGAGGTCGGCGCGGCCGCTGAGCACTTCGGCGGCAATTTGGCCGGGATTGCCTTGGTGCAACGTCAATTTCACTTTTGGATAGCGCTCGGAAAACTGTTTGATCACGTTCGGCAGCGAGTAACGCGCCTGAGTGTGAGTGGTTGCGATCGTGAAAGCACCCGCATCTTCTGTTTTGTAATCTTCGGCGACGCGCTTTAAATTCGCCGCTTCGCGCAACACGCGCTCGGCGACTTCGACAATCGCGCGGCCCGGCTCGGTCAAATCGACGACCCGCTTGCCGCTACGAACCAGCATTTCCACGCCGAGTTCTTGTTCCAGAAGCCGAATTTGCTTGCTCACGCCCGGTTGCGAAGTATGCAACGCAATCGCCGCGTCAGAAATACTAAGTCCTTGATTCGCTACTTCGCAGAGGTAACGCAACTGTTGTAACTTCATGATTAAAGTATTTATAACTAAATAGAATGTAATTATAATTTAATATTCTTTTATTATCTATAGGCTATTTGATACCCTGCGTGTCCTTACCAACTTATCTGCATCGCGGAGACGAAAAATGGATTGGCTGTACCCAATATCAGGTTTACTCGTCGGCATCATCGTCGGCCTCACCGGCGTCGGCGGCGGCTCGCTGATGACGCCGCTGCTGGTATTGGGTTTTGGCATTTCACCCGCCACTGCCGTGGGCACAGATCTGCTCTACGCCGCGCTGACCAAGGCCGGTGGCACCGTCGTTCACCAGCAAAAGTCCAACATCAACTGGCGCATCGTCGGCCTGTTGGGGGCCGGTAGCGTTCCGG
>JANOGO010000145.1:0-2543 GCA_031406045.1 Pseudomonadota bacterium | reverse complement strand
AACCGACCAGCGCGCCATCGGGAGCGAGCGACTCGAACGGCGGGTAGGTCGCATCCATCGCAATGATAACTTCTTTCCATTCTTTTGCTTGCGTAACGGGCGTAATGAATACACCTGCCAAAGCCAATACCACAACGAACTTTTTCATCATGTCTCCTTCAATTTGTTTAAACGGCGAATTGGTTGCGCAAAGGATTGTTGAACTAAAGAGGCCGTGGCCGAATTCTTTTTCGCTATGGACTACCTAGGCCCGACCCAGATTTATCCCCTCGAACCAATCGCCAAAATCGCGGCGAGGGATTAAAAGGAGCCAAGAAAACAATGCGTTCCTAGCCCCTTTAATCTTCTACGTAACCCATTCCGTCTACGACTATTGCATCCTCAACAAGCCGGCTTCCGCGAATTTTGCGCTGGCACCCACCAAATATTGGTGTAAATCCGGGCTAAACGTTTCTTTAGCTGCTAGCTCAAATTGCGTTGCCATCACTAATAGATCGATTCCATGGACTTCTTTGGCAAACCAATTGGGGCGCGGCCACCAGAACGGCCACTTAAACCTGAATTCATTGCCGCAAATATCATCGACAAATCTTGCGATGTAACCGCCGACAATGATAACCCCTTGCTGCTCGCCTTCGCGCTGCGTGGCATTAGCAATCTCCTGAATCAACTCGGCACGGCTTATCACTGTTTGTGCCACCGATACCAAAAAAGCGAAGCGCGGTGGAAGAGGCTGTGGATTGAGCGCGGCTTCCTCGCCTAAACTATGGCCGCCACCGATCGCACCAAAAATTTCAGGGTGCCTTGCGAGAAGGCTAGCGAAGATAACGTTCCAACGTTCGGGCTGCAGACCGAAGACTTTCCATGGCTCTGGGTGCGGACTGAAAACGTTGATTCGTTCTAAGGCAACGCGGACTACCGGATCCCAGGGTCCCGGCGGCAGAGGATGTTCGTCATCCGCGCGTCCCCTGCTTTCGCCGAGCATTGCGCCGACAAAGGCTAACAATTTGCCCCGACTGATTTGTAACGATTGTTGTTCCATTTGTGTGGCGTTCATTTCTTTCACTCCTTGATTCGGTTGATGAGAAGCCGCGAGAGCGATTCTCGAACCATAAGGCAAATCCTACGCTTTACGATTGATTAAATCCCTACCTGGTCAAGTAGGATGTGAATCGGTCTCGCCTAAATTTCCTACGCTCCGAAAGCTTAAGAAAGCATATAGAAACAGGCGGCTTCGGACTATCCCGCGAACGCGGGATACCTACTCGCTTGCGGCCGCCCGAGAGACCACGCCTCGCAGACGGCCGTAACCTGTAACCATTGATGAGCATCGGGATGTGTTCACTTCACCCAAGCCCTACGACCGACGGAAGCCGGGGTGTAACGGATTTCGGTCGTCGACATACCGGCCGGTTTTGGGTGCCCCAGTGGCCACGAATGGCGACGCCGATACTTTGGCCGCGAAGTAACCGGGATGCAGCGGATTGGTGATCGGCGCAGCAATGGCGCCACCGGCGTTTTGGGTTACCGCTCCTACCGGCGTCTTGTCCCAAAAATAACTCGGATGCAAGGGATTGTTTTCGCTTGCGCCCGCAGTGGTGACACCGGCTATGTCAGTTGCTAACAAGCTCGCTACGACGAGAAGTCTAACGTTCATGATAAATCTCCATTTGATTGACTGAGTGCAGATTGAAAGGCATTGCCACGCGCACTCTATGCATGGCGATGTCGTAAAAGCATCCTGTTGCGATTCCTAACAGCGAGCATTCGCTCCTTGGATACCGATTGCGAGAGTTCCGGTGGTCGCGTACACAAGGACGAGTTGCTGCCAGAAAATATTGGCCGTGAGTCAGGCAGTATTTCTCCAACTTGCGCTCGTATCGGCGCTCTAACCCGCCAATGAATGATTCGAGTAATCTCATGATTTTCTCCGTGTAACTCATGAGACACAGCGTACGAGGAAATCGCTGGTCGCGGTATCCCGCAAGTATGGAAACGTATCCCGTCAAGAGGGGATGTCGATCAGGAGTTTGGTTGGGGATATCGCCGGGAACGGCAATCGTGGCGCCGGTGCTTGGTGCCTGAAAACGGGAGGTGGAGAGCTAGTCGCGTTCGGTTAAGCGTTAGGCAGTGACAGGGTAATCATCGTACCCGTCGCCGCGCTGACGATGTCCAGCGTACCGCCGATCGCCTGCGCACGGCGACGCATGTTGGTGAATCCATGGCCCGCGTGATCGTTGGAGACGCCGATGCCGTTATCGCTGACAGAAACAAATACCTTCCCAGGCTCACCGGCGATGCCTGTTTCCAGTTTGACTGTGTTGGCGTGAGCGTGCTTAAGAATATTGGTGAACGCCTCCTGCAAGATGCGCAAGACGTGCAATACGTTTCGCGGCGTGAGGCAGGCGAGTTTAGGCAAGTCTTGCACTTGCCAGTCCAACTGAATGCCACTGGATTTGAGACGTGGTTCCAGCCGATAGCGGAAATTGCCCAGCACCGTGAGTAGATCGTTCTCAGTGGATTCCAAAGAATCGATGGTTAGA
>JANOGO010000018.1:0-4826 GCA_031406045.1 Pseudomonadota bacterium | reverse complement strand
TTCCAGCTCATTTTGCAAGCTCTTGCCGTCTTCAACCGTGATCACGCCTTCTTTGCCGACTTTGTCCATCGCATCGGCGATGATTTTGCCGATATCGGCGTCGGAGTTCGCGGAAATGGCGCCGACTTGCTCGATTTCCTTATTGGTGGTGCACGGCTTGGAAATTTTCTTCAGTTCGCCAACGACCGCCTCAACGGCTTTGTCGATACCGCGTTTGAGATCCATCGGGTTCATGCCGGCGGCCACATATTTCATGCCTTCATGGATGATCGATTGCGCCAGCACGGTTGCTGTGGTGGTGCCGTCACCGGCGATGTCGGAGGTCTTGCTCGCAACTTCTTTCACCATTTGCGCGCCCATGTTCTCGAAGCGGTCTTTCAGCTCGATTTCCTTGGCGACGGACACACCGTCTTTGGTGACGGTCGGGGAGCCGAAGGAGCGCTCCAATACTACGTTGCGGCCTTTCGGGCCGAGGGTCACTTTAACTGCGTCGGCCAGGATATTCACCCCAGCGACCATCCGCGCACGCGCGGAATCATGAAAACGTACGTCTTTCGCTGCCATTTGAATCTCTCCTAAATTGATGTAAGTGGTCGCTTACTAGCCGACGATGCCAATGATGTCGTCTTCACGCATGTGCAGAAGATCGTCGCCATCCATCTTGAACTCGGTGCCGGAATATTTACCGAACAAAATTTTGTCACCGGCTTTCACGCCGATCGGGATCAGTTTGCCGTTTTCGTCGGTCTTGCCTGGGCCCACAGCCACAATTTCGCCTTGGGACGGCTTTTCGGTTGCGGTATCGGGAATCACGATACCGCCGGATGTTTTGCGCTCTTCCTCGATACGCTTGACGATGACACGGTCATGCAATGGACGTAATTTCATCATTCACTCCTTTATTTTCAACAAGATAACAAAGAGTCGAGGCCAAGATTGCCTCGGCTCTGGATTCAGGGATTGTTAGCACTCAGGCTTAACGAGTGCTAATTATGCGGGTAATTGAGGGGAAATTCAAGGGGGAGCGACAAGTTAAAGGATAGGCTTGGATCGTATCCCGCCCGTACGGTGGGGGATGCAACAGCTTCAATTCGTCATAACGTAGCCATAAACGCGATTCCGTCAGGGGTAGTCTTTTTTTAGTTCGCGCAAGCTTGAAATCAATGTTGGAACATCGTCCTCAATGATGCTCCACAGCGTGTCGTTGTCTATCCCGAGGTAACCATGAATCAAGCGCTTACGCCGCGATAACTAAACGCCACGGGATTTCCGGATGAGCAAGGCGTACAGAATCCGGAATATGCGTTGCAGCCTCGCCAATCAACTCTAAATTACGCAAAGTCGCATCAAATGTGCGTTGGTCTTCCACAAAACTGGATTGCGATAAGCCGATCGTGTAGGCGCGAGCTTTTTCCGCAAAACCGATCTGTCGTCAACATAAAATCGCCACTCGCGGTCGCCACGGGAGATTTCAGACATGAATCGCTTCGCGTTCAACATAGGGACGCAATTCCGGTCGCAGTGCCTTTTGCGTGACTAAATCGACCGACCGGCCGAGTAAATCTTCGAAATAGAACTGCACGCCGAAGTAACACTTGGAGGTGGCCAGCCCATCGAACGCGACTAAGATATCAACGTCGCTGGTTGCGTCCAGCGCGTCCCGTGCCGCTGATCCAAATAGAGCTATTTCCTTGACGACAAAGTGGCGAGCGAGATGCAGCTTGTGCTGCTGCAAAAGCCGAATAATTTCGCTCTAACTTACACATTTCATATTAATTTTCGCCAAGACCTATTTGCCTCACGACGCGAGCGCATCCCACCGTCGATCTCATGTCAACAGTTTATTCTAATTGCGGGGCACAGCGAAAAATTGATGTCTAGCCAAAAAGAGTACCCAAAGTCTCTAAATTCCAACCGATTTTGAAAAATCTACTCCACTTCCCGCAGCGACCTACCCAAACGATATACCACTCGACGAGTTTGGCCGAAGCCGAACGGTTTGTTGATCCTCGGACACGGCGCGTTGCGATACCCTCCCTTCTCCAATGTTATATCGTCGCTGACCTCGCCCCAGATGCCGCCGCGTACCGGCCGGAATTGCCACTTCACGTAGCCGCGTGCGGCTGCGACTTCCATGAGTTCGTCGGCGTCGGGCACTTCAGCGACGAACGGCGCGCCGCCGTCGAGTTGATAGGGATATAAGCCGAAGGCGGTCATGCAGTCCATCGCTTCGTGAGGGCGTGCGCCTGCACGTTGCACCGGTGGCGCTTCGTGGCGCGCGATGTCCCAAGCGCCGAGCTCCCAGGCGACGCGGAGCGCGGCGTCATTGAGTTGGGCAAAATCGTCCCAGCGGTCGTTGATTTGCAGTGCTGAGCTGGGCACGGAATCGTAGCGCAGCGCGTGCGCCTCTTTGATGTTGATTAACGTCACTTCGACAAAGCCATGCCAGTGCAGCCCTAACACGATGGGGGTATTCGCGCAGGGCACGGCGGCTAGGGTGACGGCAACAAGGGGTAAACGATTGGAGATGAGTTGCGATTCGATCGGTTCGAGTAATTCCATTTTGTTTAAAGCCTCCAGGATTTAACACGAAAAGAACTACGCTGGAATTTGGCCATACTTTTTGGGGCGCGTGTTGCTAGCCATCGGTTGCCTTGGATGCCAATCCCGCTGCGAAAAACACCCGATATGTTCTTGAAGTCATGATGGTGATAAAGTAATCGAATATCCACGCTCGACGTGAATCGCTCGGAGGTCGCCATGTCATCACATCTAGTCAAAGATTTATTGCAGCAAAAAGATGCCGCATTGTTTACCACGACGCCCGATACCACGGTGCAGGACGCGCTTGAGACCATGGTGTCCAAAGGCATCAGCTCGCTGGCGGTGCTGTCGGGGCACGAGTTGGTTGGCATCGTTTCCGAGCGCGATTACATTCGTAAAGCGGTGCCCAAGCGCATCGTGCCTTGGGAAATCAAAGTGCGCGACATCATGACCGCCGACGTGATTTCGGTTACCTCCGAAAATAATGTGCGCGAATGCATGGAGTTAATGAGCAGCAAGCGCATTCGCCATCTTCCGGTGGTCGATGGCAAAGTGCTGATCGGTATGTTATCGATCACGGATATTATTCGGGCACTGCGCCCGGCGCGCATCGACTTTCCGGGCTGAGGATCATCCCAACATGTCGACGGTGAGCACCAGTCCGTCCGTGGCGGATGCGCTGAAGCGCCCGCTTAAGCGCGACCCGGAATCGAAGTTGCAGCATATCGATGCGTGTCTGACCGAGGCGGTCGAGTATCGTAAGACGACCGGCTTGGAACATTTCGAATTCGTCAATCAAGCGCTGCCCGAAGTGTCGCTCGCCGACATCGATCTGAGCCTCACTTTCGCCGGCAAATTACTGCAAGCGCCGTTAATGATTGCGCCGATGACCGGCGGCATGGAACGCGCGTTCGAAATCAATCAACGGCTCGCGCGCGCGGCGCAGCGCTGGCGAATCCCGATCGGCGTCGGCAGTCAACGCATCGCATTAGAAGACGACACGCGAGCACGCTATTTTCAGATTCGTCAGGCCGCGCCCGATGTGTTGCTGTTTGCCAACTTAGGCGGCGCGCAGTTAGTTAAAGGTTGGGGCGCGAAGGAAGCGCTGCGAGCCGTCCAGATGATTGAAGCCGACGCGCTATTCATTCATCTGAATCCGATTCAAGAAGCCATTCAAGGCGGCGAGCAAGATTTTCGCGGCTTGGCCGATCGGCTTCGCGACGTCTGCGACGAATTGCGCGGCGCCGGCGTTCCCGTGTTTGCGCGCGAAGTATGTTTCGGCATGAGTGTCGACGCAGCCGAACGGTTGATCGATTGCGGCGTCGCCGGTATCGATTGTGCCGGCGCCGGCGGCACATCGTGGGCAAAAGTCGAAGCGCTGTGCGCGAAAACCGAACGCCGCCGCGATATGGGCGAGCGCTTCGGCGAGTGGGGGATTCCCACCAGCCGTTCCATTCTGAACGTGCGCAACGCATCGGCGACAGTTCCGCTGATCGCTTGCGGCGGCTTGCGCAACGGCTTGGATCTAGCCAAAGCCCTGGCGCTCGGCGCCGACATCGGGGCAATGGCGCGGCCGTTTTTGCTCAAAGCACACGAAAGCGAAGAAGCGCTGGATAACTTCATAGCGGACACGTTGACCGAGTTACGCATCTGCATGTTTGGCGCCGGCGCGGGTAATTTGTCAACGCTCAAAGGAACGTTAACACAGCAAACGTAACGCAATTTGCCTCTGCTACAATCGAGCGTCAAAAAAATGTCATAGAGGCGCAGCACATGTCGGAAATTTCCAAAGCCGGTCAGTCGCGCGATTACTTTCGCGCGAACGATTTTTTCCGGGCCAAATAGTCATGCCCGCGGTTTTCCCATTTTCTGCGATTGTCGGGCAGGAAGAGATGAAGCTTGCCATCCTGATCGCCGCAACCGATCCGAGCATCGGCGGCGTATTGGTATTCGGCGATCGCGGTACGGGTAAATCGACCGCGATTCGTGCGCTTGCCGCGTTGCTGCCGACGATGCGCGCGATTAAAGGCTGCCGCTACAACTGCGATCCCGATTCCGACGCAACAAGCTGCGCTGCCGGTTGCGAAGCGCGAATCGCTGCGGTGAAAACACAACTCGTGCCGGTTCCGGTGGTTGATCTGCCGCTGGGCGCGACTGAAGACCGCGTCGTCGGCGCGCTCGATTTAGAACGGGCGCTTACCAAAGGCGAGCGCGCATTCGAGCCTGGATTGTTGGCGCGCGCCCATCGCGGCTTTCTCTATGTCGATGAGGTCAATCTGCTG
>JANOGO010000012.1:0-11192 GCA_031406045.1 Pseudomonadota bacterium | reverse complement strand
CAATGCCGCTGCTACGCCCGATATTGTTGATATAGGATTCAACCCCCCAAAGCGAAAAACTAATAATAATGAGGCCAAAAATAATGTAGGTAAGCAACTTACCCGCTCGGCCTTCGCGGATGGTATCGAACATATTAGAGTCTTTTTTAGATGGAATTCAATCGCGCGATTATACGCGGAAAATGGCGTGCCTGGCCGATGTCGGCGCCCACAAAAGCAAAAGGGCGAACTTGCGTTCGCCCTTTGACTTGTCTGGCGGAGTGGACGGGACTCGAACCCGCGACCCCCGGCGTGACAGGCCGGTATTCTAACCAACTGAACTACCACTCCTAAATTTTCTTGGCCTTACTGGTGGGTGCTGACGGGATCGAACCGCCGACATTCGCCTTGTAAGGGCGACGCTCTACCAGCTGAGCTAAGCACCCAAAGCCCGTCAGTTTACCGCATCCTTGAGTGCTTTACCAGCGCGGAACTTTGGAACTCTTGCCGATTTGATCTTGATCGCTGCGCCGGTGCGCGGGTTACGCCCGCTGCGCGCTGCGCGTTTTCCGACATAAAACGTACCGAATCCGACTAAAGTCACCATCCCGCCTTTTTTCATTGAATTCTTGATTGCACCAATTGCGCTATCTAGTGCACGGCCGGCAGCGGCTTTAGAAATATCTGCGGATTTCGCGATAACTTCGATGAGCTCTTGCTTATTCACGTAGATCCCCTTTCTGTTGTACTGTTTGAGTACAGGAATGTTCCTGGACTAACCTTTATATCAAGCGACAATTCAACGTGTCAAGCGCTTTAAGTAAAATATTAACTTTCGCTAGCGCCCAGAATCGGCGCGGCTTCCAGGGCAATCGGTGGAAAATCCGCTATCCGCACCGCCATAAAAATAAAAACGTGGCCGAAGCCACGTTTATTTGGAACGAGTAAAAAAGTTAGTGCTTGAGTGATGCCGCCGTTGCTTCGTCCGGTTTAGTTTGAACCGCCGGCGCGACGACCTCCACCTCCGGCAAGGACTGCGGTTTTGTTTCGAGCGCCATCTCCAAAACCTGATCGATCCATCTTACCGGATGAATGTCCAAACGATTTTTGATGTTGTCCGGAATGTCGACTAAATCCTTGGTATTTTCTTCCGGGATCAGAACGGTCTTAATGCCGCCACGATGGGCCGCGAGCAATTTTTCTTTCAATCCGCCGATCGGCAATACTTCGCCCCGCAACGTGATTTCGCCCGTCATCGCGACATCGGCGCGGACCGGAATACCGGTTAACACCGAGACGATCGCCGTGCAAATACCGACGCCCGCGCTCGGCCCATCCTTCGGCGTGGCGCCTTCCGGCAAATGGATATGAATATCGGTCTTCTCGTAGAAATCATCTGGAATACCGAGCTTGCGCGCGCGGCTACGCACGACGGTCAACGCGGCTGCAATCGATTCTTGCATGACTTCGCCGAGCTTACCGGTGGTCGTCATCTTGCCCTTACCCGGCAGCTTGGTCGATTCGATCGTCAGCAATTCACCACCGACTTCGGTCCACGCTAAACCTGTCACTTGACCGATTTGATTTTCTTTCTCGGCGATACCATAAGTGTATTTTCGGACGCCTAAGTATTTGTCGAGATTTTTTGCGGTTAATGCGACCTTGCCCGGCGCTTTTTTAAGCATTAAGGCTTTCACGACCTTGCGGCAAATCTTGGCGATTTCGCGATCCAAGCTGCGCACCCCGGCTTCGCGCGTGTAGTAGCGCGTAATATCGCGCAGCGCCGCTTCGTTGACACTTAACTCATCGTCCTTCAGGCCATTCGCCTTGATCTGTTTCGGCAACAGATATTGCCGCGCGATATTGATCTTTTCGTCTTCGGTGTAACCGGATAAACGAATCACTTCCATGCGATCGAGCAGCGGCGCGGGAATATTTAATGTGTTGGCCGTGGCCACGAACATCACGTCAGACAAGTCATATTCGACTTCTACGTAATGATCCATGAACGTGTGATTCTGCTCCGGATCGAGCACCTCCAACAACGCCGAGGACGGGTCGCCGCGAAAATCCATGCCAAGCTTATCGACTTCATCGAGCAGGAACAGCGGATTTCGCACTGCGACCTTGCTCATGTTCTGCAAAATCTTACCCGGCATCGAACCGATGTAGGTACGGCGATGGCCACGAATTTCCGCTTCGTCGCGCACGCCGCCGAGCGACATGCGCACGAACTTACGATTCGTCGAGCGCGCGATCGATTGGCCGAGCGACGTCTTGCCGACGCCCGGTGGACCGACCAAACACAGAATCGGGCCTTTCATGCGATCGACCCGGCTTTGCACTGCGAGATATTCGAGAATGCGTTCTTTTACTTTATCGAGCCCATAGTGATCTTCGTTCAAGATTTTCTCGGACGCTTCAATATTGGCGCTGACCTTGGTTTTTTTCTTCCACGGTAAATTCGTCAGAATGTCGATGTAATTGCGCACGACGGTTGCTTCGGCGGACATCGGCGACATCAAGCGCAATTTTTTCAGTTCCGCTTCGGCCTTAGTGCGGGCATCTTTGGGCATATGGGCCGCCGTGATTTTTTTCTGCAACTCGTCAAGGTCAGCGCCCTCTTCGGAATCGCCGAGTTCTTTTTGAATCGCCTTTACTTGCTCGTTCAAATAATACTCGCGCTGACTCTTCTCCATCTGGCGCTTGACGCGGCCGCGAATGCGCTTTTCCACCTGCAGGATATCGATTTCCGATTCCAGCAGCGACAGCAAATGTTCGAGGCGTTTACGCACGTCGAACATTTCCAAGATCTGTTGCTTCTGTTCCAGCTTCAGCGGTAAATGCGCCGTGATCGAATCGGCCAGGCGACCGGGATCGTCGATACCGGCAAACGAGGTCAGCACTTCCGGCGGAATTTTTTTATTGAGTTTGACGTACTGATCGAACTGCGTCAGCAAGGTGCGGCGCATCGCTTCAAGTTCGTGGTCGGCGAGTGGTCCAATTACCACTGGCGAAATTTCCGCCGACAAATGCGTTTTCTCGTCATGGACGCCGGCGAGCTTGGCGCGTTGCGTACCTTCGACCAACACCTTGACCGTACCGTCGGGCAATTTGAGCATCTGCAAAATACTGGCCATGCTGCCGACGACATATAAATCGCTTTCGACCGGATCGTCGTTAGCGGCGGATTTCTGCGCCACTAGCAGAATATTTTTGCCCGCTTCCATCGCAATTTCCAGGGCACGAATGGATTTTGGCCGGCCCACGAAAAGTGGAATGACCATGTGCGGGAAAACCACGACATCACGTAGCGGTAACAACGGAACCAAAGAAGCTGGGGTATGTGTGGGGACGGTCATAGGTTTAAACCTTTCGTTTATTGCCCTTAAGATGCGGCAGGAATGACCAATTTCAAGCCTGAATCAACTTCTAACTTAACGCAAGCATCGCGTTATTAGGAAACAGCGGTCCCTAACTCGATAATTAACGACTATTCTTAGACACCGGCCACCTTCGGTTGATCGGCGTAAATCAGAATCGGTTGTGTGTCGCCGTTAATGGATCCTTCATCTACGACCACCTTTGAAACATTACTCATTGAAGGCAAATCGAACATGATATCGAGCAGCGAATGCTCAATGATCGAACGCAATCCGCGCGCGCCGGTTTTGCGCAACAAGGCTTTCTTGGCAATGGCTTTCAGTGACGGTTCACGGAATTCCAACTCGACGCCTTCCATCGCAAACAATTTGTGAAACTGACGTGTCAGCGCATTTTTCGGTTCGATTAGAATACGGATTAACGCGTTCTCATCCAATTCCTCTAGTGTCGCAACGACCGGCAAACGGCCGACGAATTCGGGAATCAAACCAAATTTGATCAGATCTTCCGGCTCGCAATCGCGCAGCAAGACGCCAATTTCCTTGCGGTCATCCTTACTCGAAACCGTTGCGCCGAAACCAATACCGCCGCGCTCCGAGCGGTTACGAATAATGCGCTCCAACCCGCCGAAAGCGCCACCGCAAATAAATAGAATATTGGTGGTATCAACCTGGACGAATTCTTGATTCGGATGCTTGCGTCCACCTTGCGGCGGCACTGACGCGATGGTCCCCTCGATCAATTTTAACAACGCCTGCTGCACGCCCTCGCCCGATACGTCACGGGTGATGGATGGGTTATCGGATTTACGGGAAATCTTGTCGATCTCGTCGATATAGACGATGCCGCGCTGCGCTTTTTCGACGTCGTAGTCGCATTTTTGCAGCAGTTTCTGAATGATATTTTCGACGTCTTCGCCAACATACCCCGCTTCCGTTAGCGTGGTTGCATCGGCAATCACGAACGGAACATTGAGTAAGCGCGCCAGCGTTTGCGCCAGCAAAGTCTTGCCGGAGCCCGTTGGGCCGATCAGCAAAATGTTACTTTTCGCGACTTCAACGTCCGATTGCTTGGGGTTTTGCTTAAGGCGCTTATAGTGGTTGTAAACCGCGACCGACAAAATTTTCTTCGCCTGTACTTGGTCAATCACATACTGATTCAGGATCTCGCAAATTTCTTGCGGGACCGGCAAATCCGCTTTGGCATTCTTAACTTCGGTGGTGTGGACTTCCTCGCGAATAATATCGTTGCAAAGCTCGATACATTCATCGCAAATAAACACCGATGGGCCGGCGATCAGCTTTTTGACCTCGTGCTGGCTCTTGCCGCAGAAAGAGCAATACAGGAGTTTTTCGCCGCTTACTTTTTCAGCCATCGCTTCCGTTCCTTTTCACTCGCATCACTACCCGGGCCTAGGCTTGTACTTCGGTTCTGCTGGTCAGCACACGGTCTATGATGCCATATTTTAAAGCATCTTCGGCGCTCATGAAATTATCGCGCTCGGTATCGCGCTCGATCGTTTCAAGCGACTGCCCGGTATGGGTCGCCATGATATTGTTCAGACGCTTGCGCAGATACAGAATTTCTTTGGCATGAATTTCGATATCGGAAGCCTGTCCTTGAAATCCACCCGACGGCTGATGAATCATCACGCGCGAATTCGGCAAACAAAAGCGCTTACCTTTCGCGCCGGCGCTCAACAAAAATGCGCCCATCGACGCCGCCATACCGGTACACGTGGTCGTTACGTCGGGTTTGATGAATTGCATCGTATCGTAGATCGCCAAGCCGGCGGAAACGGAGCCGCCCGGCGAGTTGATATAAAAATTGATGTCCTTGTCTGGATTTTCTGATTCCAAGAACAACAGCTGCGCCACTACTAAATTGGCAATTCCATCATTCACCGGGCCCACGAGAAACACCACGCGCTCCTTAAGTAAGCGCGAATAAATGTCATAGGCGCGCTCACCGCGACCGCTTTGCTCGATCACCATCGGGATCATGCCCAAGCCCTGTGGTTCGTAAATGTGACGCTCGCTCATTTGCTGTTTCCCATAATGTCATCGAAGGGGGTGGTCACATCTTCTGTTTTCGCTTGGCCCATTGCCCAGGCGACAACGTTATCTTCCATCACCACGGCTTGTACTTCTTGCATCATTTCCGGCTGCTGGTAATACCAATCGACCATCGCTTCAGGTTGCTCGTAGCTTTTCGAGTGCTCCTGGATCACCGCGCGCAATTGCTCGGGTTTTGCTTCCAACTTATTTTGCTTAACCACTTCGGCAATGATCAGGCCCAATCTCGCACGGCGCTTCGCCGCATCATTAAACAATTCCAACGGCAACGCCGCATCTTTCGTCATCATGCCGCGCGACTGAAAATCTCGCATTGCGTTTTGTTGCAAGCGCTGCGCTTCCATTTCGATCAAACTGTGCGGCACTTCCAATTTGGAACTATCCAGCAATGCCTGCATCACCGATTCTTTGATCTTGCCTTGCATCCGGCGTTTCAATTCGCGATCAAGATTCGCTTTCACGTCGGTACGCAGATCATCCAGGTTTCCGCCCTTAATGCCGAGGGCTTTTACAAAATCTTCATCGACTGCGGGCAGATGTGGCTCGCTGACCTTATTCAACTTCACCGTAAACGTGACGGTTTTTCCGGCGACTTGCGTGCCGTGATAATCGGCGGGAAAGGTGATGTCGAAATTCTTACTATCGCCGGCCTTGAGGCCAACGATGTTCGACTCGAAATCGGCCATCAGCCGGCCTTCGCCGAGCACGACCAATGCGCCTTTGGCCTGGCCGCCATCGAAGGGCTTAGCGTCGAGAACGCCGTCGTAGTCAATGTCCGCTTGGTCGCCATTTTGCGCGGCACGCGGGACTTCGTGAAAATGTACGCGCTGTTTGCGCAGCACTTCAATCGTCTTGTCAATCTGCGCGTCGTCGATCGTTGCAATCGGGCGCTTAATGGTTTTATCGGCTAGAGAACCGACCGTGACGTCCGGGTAAACTTCGTAAACAGCAGTAAATTCAAAATTGCTTTCGCCTGCCACGTCTTCTTTCGGTTCAAAGCGCGGATAACCGGCGATGCGAATATTTTGTTCTTTGACCTTCTCGGAAAAAGATCGTTGCAGCGAGTCGGACATCACTTCTTGCCGCACCTGGCCGCCGTATTGCTGCGCGACGATTTTCATCGGCACTTTGCCCGGGCGAAAGCCATGGAATTTCGCGGTGCGCGCGATCTGCTTTAACTTCGTATCGACTTGCGATTCAATCTCCGCGGTCGGAAAAGAAAAATCGAGCTTGCGTTCTAACGGACGTTCTTGCTGCACTTCTGCTTGCATTGTTTTTTCCTAAAAATCTCTCTGGTGCGAAAGGAGGGACTCGAACCCACACACCTTACGGCGCTGGAACCTAAATCCAGTGCGTCTACCAATTCCGCCACTTTCGCGTCACAAAATTCGATGACATTTGAGGAAACTTTGATTCCTCAATCGAAATGCCATCACATCTCGCCTAACAGTTTAATATATTGGCCTTGATCTGTCATTGTTCAAGGCTCGCGCAGACTTAAGAGGGTCAGGCTAATTGTTTGAGTCAATTGGTAAATCGATCGGGACAACCATTACACCTATGACGTTAAATATGAATCTCGCGAATCGACTTAAAGACTATCCGCCGAGCGCCGAACAATTAAAGGACAAGGTGATTCTCGTTAGCGGCGCCGGCCAAGGTCTGGGGCAAGCCATTTCGCTCGCCGCAGCGGCCCATGGCGCGACGCTTATTTTGCATGGACGTAGCAGTCCTAAGCTAGAAAGAACTTACGATGCCATCATTGCCGCCGGCGGCCCACTGCCTGCGATCACGCCATTGGATCTTTGCAGCGCCGGCGATGAAGATTTTCAGCAATTAGCGCAATTGATTCGGCAGGAATTCGGCCGGCTTGATGGCATCGTGCACTGTGCTGCTCGACTGAAACAATTGCAACCGCTCGCCAATGAAACACTCGATGAATGGCTCCTGCTGCTCCGCGTGAATCTTGCCGCACCCTTCGCGCTGACGCGAGCGTGCCTGCCGCTGCTGAAGTCGAGCGAGGAAGCGAGTGTAATTTTTGTTTCGGAAAGCCATGGCATAAATCCGGCGGCGTATTGGGGCGGGTTTGCAGTCAGCAAATTTGCGTTAGCCGGATTGCTGAAAGTTTGGAGCGATGAACTATCGAGCGCCGGAACACTGCGCATGAATATTGTCATTCCCGGGCCGCTGCAGACGCCGCAACGAGCGCTGACCCATCCGGGCGAGGACAAATCGCAACTTCGAAAACCTGATGATGTAGTGCCGGCTTTCTTGTATTTGCTTAGCGAGAATAGCCGGGACATTTCCGGCGAAATTATCGAACTCGGGAAACTCTGATTTATTCCTTTTGCTGTTCCAGTTGACCTTCAGCGGCCGCTTCCGCTGCGGCGGCGGCTTCCGTTTCATTGATCTGTTGCTGTGCTTCCGCCTCGATCCGCTCGGCTTCCTGCTGCGAGATTTCGTGATTCGGCAGTTGCACCGGATCTTGACCATTATTCATGTCCGTTGCCAACGGTTGGCCCTCGTTCGCGCCTGGCGGCACATACCGCGGGGCCATCGGTTGCGACGGCGGGTCAAGTGGTACCACGGCCTCCATCGAGGGATCGCCCGTTGGCTGCCCGGCTTCGGGCGGCGAATTTTCGGGGCTACCTTGCGGCGGTGCTTCACTAGAGACCGGCGGAACGACAGCGCGATCCGTAACGGGCGTAAATGTCGACAGCGGTTTAGTGTTGGAACGCGGCAATGGCTCGACCACGGCCGCACGTTTCGGCGGCGCGTTATCCACACCGGCGCGCACGGAAAATACATCCAATAAATAGAAAATCCCGCCCAGACTCGCGATCACAACGACCGGCAAAATTTTGGCTAAGAGGCTGGAAAGATCGTTCATCGTACTTTCTTAACAAGGCACCGGCCTGCGAGGCATATGGCACTTGCCTGGTGGCAGGGCATGGCCTGTGAGCCACTATCCACGCGCCTGTACGGGCATCGACTCATGCGCTTTGCAGCATCCTGAGCGTTGCAATACCGGCAAATGTCGCCGCCAGCGAGCCGAGCAGATGGCTCGCCGAATGGGCAAATGCCCAGCCGTATTCACCGCGGCTTAGCAGGTCTACCGCCTCGGCCGAAAACGTCGAAAATGTCGTCAGGGCACCGAGAAATCCGGTGACGCAAAACAATCGCCATTCCGGCGGCAAGCCGTTGCGGGTCGAAAAATATTGTACGGCGATGCCGATCAAAAAGCCGCCGACCAAGTTTGCGATCAAGGTTCCGGCGGGCAACTGCGGCGTTGTCGCATTAAACCAATTGCCGAGCCACCACCGCAGCCATGCGCCGAGCGCAGCGCCGATACCCACCGCTGCAAAACCTTGCAGCATGTCAGTTAAGCCCGATCAACGCGCGCACCTCGTCGGGCAGCGGCGTGGATTTGTTGCGCTGATAGTCGATCCAAACAATGGTCGAATCGCCATCGGCGAACAACATTGCCGGCTCACTCGCATCGACGATTTCTTGATAGATAGGAATGCTGGAGCGCCCCGGCGCTTTAGCGTAAGTACGAATTTCAACGGTAGCGGGATAAACGATCGGAATCCGAAAATTGCAGGCCGCCGCCACCAGCATCGGCCCATGGCCGACGTTGCCGGACGGCGCGCCGATGGTCTCGAACCAAGAAATGCGCGCCTGTTCAAGATAGCGAAAATAATTGGCGTTATTCACATGGCCGAAAATATCCATGTCGCCCCAGCGAACTTGCAACTGAATGGTATGCAGCAATTTCTTCGTCGGCTCTTGCGGCGCTTGTTTCTTCGGCATATCGCGGACTTTAACGTTTACAGCTTGCATTATAATCGGTTCAATTGCTTGACAATGAGTTAACACCGCTTCGCGGACCTGTCATCCCCTTCCCTTCAAGGGGAGGCCGCGGCAACCTCCTCCCCCTTCAAGGGGGAGGGTGGGTGGGGGATGGGTCTGGGTAGTCTCTGCGTGAACACGTACCCCAACCCCACCCCTTCCCCTCCCCTTGAAGGGGAGGGAATATCAACACAGATTTTTTGGAGAAATAATTGGCCGAACGCGAATCGATGGAATTTGATGTGGTGATCGTCGGCGCCGGTCCGGCGGGGCTTGCGGCGGCCATTCGCTTAAAGCAACTCGCCGCCGAAAAACAGCGCGAAGTCAGCGTCTGCATCGTCGAAAAAGGTTCCGAAGTCGGCGCGCATATTTTGTCCGGCGCAGTGATGGATCCACGCGCGATGAACGAACTCTTCCCCGATTGGAAAGAACAAGGCGCGCCGCTCAATACGCCCGTCAGCGAAGATCAGTTTTTGTTTCTGTCGCAAACCAACGCACTCAAAGTGCCGACCTGGTTGCTGCCGAAATGTTTTCACAATCACGGCAACTACGTCATTAGCCTGGCAAATGTGTGCCGCTGGCTCGGCCAGCAAGCCGAAGCCCTCGGCGTCGATATTTACCCCGGCTTCGCTGCGGCCGAGGTGTTGTATCACGACGATGGCCGTGTCAAAGGCGTCGCGACCGGCGACGTGGGTATCGGTAAAAACGGCCAGCCGGGCGACAACTATCAGCAAGGCATGGAGTTGCGCGCGAAATACACCTTCTTCGCCGAAGGCTGCCGCGGCCATCTCGGCAAACAACTCGAACAAAAATTTAATCTGCGCGCCGGAAAAGACCCGCAGGTTTACGGCATCGGCCTGAAAGAATTGTGGGATATCAAACCCGAGATGCATCAACCGGGAATGGTGATTCATTCTGGTGGCTGGCCGCTGGATAATTCGACTTACGGTGGATCATTTTTATATCATCTGGAAAATAACCAAGTCGCCGTTGGATTCGTCGTCGGTTTGGCGTACTCGAATCCGTATCTGAGTCCGTTCGAGGAATTTCAGCGCTACAAAACCCATCCGCACATTCGCAAATTTTTTGAAGGCGGCAAACGCGTTGCCTACGGCGCGCGCGCCATCACGGCGGGCGGCTTGCAATCATTACCAAAACTCACGTTCCCCGGCGGTTGCTTAATCGGCGACGACGCCGGCTTCTTAAACGTCTCGCGCATCAAAGGCAGTCACGCGGCTATGAAATCCGGCATGCTCGCGGCCGAGGCGGCATTTACTGCGCTGGAAAATAGTCCCCAGCCAGCTGAATTAACGAACTATGCAACATCATTCGCATCAAGCTGGCTTCACCAAGAATTACATCGCGCTCGCAACTTCAAACCGTGGATGAGCAAACATCTTTACGTCGGCAGCCCGATGGTATGGATCGACCAGACTTTACTCGGCGGCAAAGCGCCGTGGACTTTGCGCCACGACCATGCCGATCACGAAACTTTAGTTAACAAATCCGCTGCGCAACCGATTGTTTATCCGAAACCCGATGGCGTGCTGAGCTTCGATCGCCTATCGTCGGTATTTGTCTCCAACACCAACCACGAAGAAAATCAACCGGCGCATTTAATACTGAAAAATCCTAGCGTGCCGGTCGGAATCAATCTCGCGCAATACGATGGCCCGGAGCAACGCTATTGCCCCGCGGGCGTGTACGAATTTGTCGAGAGCGACGCAGGCAAGCGGCTGCAAATTAACGCGCAAAACTGCGTGCACTGCAAAACCTGCGACATCAAAGACCCAACGCAAAATATTGTCTGGGTCACGCCCGAAGGCGGCGGCGGGCCGAATTATCCGAATATGTAATTAACTGTCATTGCGAGCTGCCTGTATCGGCGCTGCCGATACAGGC